>NZ_JANKBZ010000015.1 GCF_024623785.1 Archangium lipolyticum | reverse complement strand
TGTAGCGCGTCTCCTTGTCCTCCAAGGAGCGTTTGTCCGCGGGCTGCTCGCTGCTGTGCTGACGCCCCCAGTAGCGCTGGCCTCCTATTCCCAGCGGCACCCCCTTGTCGCTCAGCAGCAGCGCGCTCACCACCTCCAGTCCCCTGGCCTTGCTCTTGTCCGTGCCCACCGGGCCAAAACCCTTGGACAGCTGCTTGTTGCGCGCCGCCAGCACATTCAGTGAGCAACCGTCCGTCGCGGCCAGTACCAGCGGCCCCCTGGCACGCCCGAATGCCGCCTCCACTGCCGCGCTCGTCATGTCCCCGGCCTCTACCTCTTCATTCTCCAGCAGCCGGTACGCCCCCTGTCTCCCTGGCCCTTGCTCCCACACCTGCGTCAACTTGCCCGCCGGCTTCTGCACCGCCTGCGCCGCCATGTCGACCAGCCGCTGCGTGCGTCTCTCGTCCCCGAGCTGCGCCTGCCCAAACTCCTCATGCGCCCACAGCGAAGCTACTGCTGCCGTCATCTCCTTCCTCATGACTCTATAAGTCATGGAATGCGGCGCACCATTCCCCCGGTTGGCCAAATGTGGCTAATGCTCAGCTCTGGGAGAGGGCGGGGGGTGAGGGTCGTCGCCCGGGTTGACCACGGTGCGGCGTGAAGACCCTCACCCTGGCCCTCTCCCAGAGGGAGAGGGGACACCCTCAAGGCTCGGCCCACTGCCGGAGCAGGTTGTGGTAGACGCCCGTCAGCATGACCAGGGAGGGGCTCCTGGGCACCTCCTGGTTGAGCTGCATGATGGCGGTGTCGAGGTCGAACAGCAGCGCGCGCTGACTCACATCACGCACCATGCTCTGCACCCAGAAGAACGAGGCGAGCCTCACTCCGCGGGTCACGGGGGTGACATGGTGCAGGCTCGTGGCCGGATAGATGATGAGGTCTCCCGCCGGCAGCTTCACGGCGTGGCTGCCGTAGGTGTCCTCCACGACGAGCTCTCCGCCGTCATAGCTGTCCGGGTCGGACAGGAAGAGCGTGGCCGACACATCGGTGCGGATGCGCAGCGGGGTGCCGGGGATGGGGCGGATGGCGTTGTCGACGTGCGAGCCGAAGGACATGCTCGAGTCGTAGCGGTTGAAGAGCGGGGGAAACACCCGCTGGGGCAGCACGGCCGAGATGAACAGGGGGCTGCGCTCGAGCCCCGCGAGCACCATGTCCCCGAGCTCCCGGGCCTGGGGGCTGTTCTCCGGAAGCTGCAGGTTCTGCTTCACCTGAGCGGACTGGTGGCCCGCGGTGACGCGGCCGTCTTCCCAGGAGGCCTGGTCGAAGGCCTGGCGGCAGCGGGCCACCTGCTCGGGGGTGAGGACGTTGGGGATGTGGAGCATCATGGGAACGTCCTCACCGCGAGGAGTTAGAAGCGCACCCTACCGGTCAAGCTGGCCGAGCGGGTCTCGGCGGGAACGGCCTGCCCACTGTAGTACTGCGCGTAGTACAGCTCATTGGTGAGGTTGTTCACGTTGAGCTGGAGCTGGACGGGGCCCACGGCGTAGCTGGCGAAGGCATCGAAGCGCCAGAAGTTGGGCACCTTGTTGAGGGCCTGCGCGGCGGAGGTCGGGTTGTTGACGACCGTCACGTCCTGGTAGACGGCGCCGCCGCCGAGCGTGAGCTTGTCGATGACCTCCACGGTCGTCCACAGCGAGATGCTGTGCTTGGGCGTGTTCGGCAGCTGCTGGCCCTTCAGGTACTCGTTGGTGTGCTCGCGGATCTCCGAGTCCATGAAGGTGTAGTTGGCGATCAGCCGCCAGCGCTCGAGGATGAGGCCGCCCGCGCCGAAGTTGAAGCCCTCCACGCGCTGCTGGCCCGCGAGGATCTGCGGAGGCCCGTTGGGGTCGGTGTTCGGCACGCGCGCGTTCGTCTTGTCGAGGCGGAAGAAGGCCGCGCTCAGGCCCAGGCGCTCGTCGAGCAGGTCCGCCTTGGCGCCCACCTCGAAGATGTTGTTCTTCTCCGGCTCGAGGCTCTCGGTGCCGGTGGGCAGCGTGCCGGCTTCCGCCGAGGGATTGGCGGAGGTGCCGTACATGGCGTAGAGGCTCGTCTTCTCCAGGGGGTGGAAGACGAGGCCGGCGCGCCAGTTGAAGAACGTGTCGGTGTTCTCCAACCGGGTGGTGACGTTCGCGTTGTTCACCGAGGAGTACTTCGTCTTGAAGGAGTCGAAGCGGACGGAGCCGAGCACCTCGAGGAACCGGGTGAGCTCGATCTGATCCGACGCGTAGACGCCCACCGTGCGCTGATCGGTCTGGTTGGAGGTGGAGAAGACCTTGTTGACGGGGGACAGGTCGGGCGAGGGAACCGGGTCGAACAGGTCGGCGGGGAGGTTTGGCCCGGTGGTCAGATCGGTCGCGGTGAGGTTGAAGCGGAGCTGATCCCTCGTCTCCCAGGCCAGCTCGAGCCCGGCGTTCGCGGTGTGCTTGAGGAACGCGGTCTGGAACTCCCCGCGCACATCCACCTGGTTGATGAGGTTGGTGTTGTCCGTATCGGTCTGGTAGCGCTCGCGGCCGATCGTCGTCGGGGCGTCGGTGGGGGCGAGCCCGCGCGGAGACGTGGGCCGGGAGAACCGGTCCACTCCGCCGTAGCGCAGGGTGTCCGTCAGCGTCAGGCCGTTGCCGAACCGGTGCTGGAACCGCGCGGTCCCGATGTGGGCATTCACCCGCTCGGTGTCCGAGCCCTGCACACCATAGATGGCGCTGCGCGGAACGCCGAGCGTGACCGAGACCGGGTAGCCATTGAAGTAAGGATGGCCGTAGTCCGGGAAGCTGTCCTCGCGCTGGTAGAGGTAGTCGACGTCGAGGGTGGTGTTCTTGCTCAGCTCGAAGCGGATGGAGGGGGCGAAGCCGGCGCGGTTCTGCTCGGCCAGGTCCCGGCCCGCCACCTTGGAGAGCTGTCCCGTGCCGTTGACGCGCACCTGGATGCTGTCGGTGATGACCTGGTTGACGTCCACCTCCACGCGGCCCCAGGGCGCCGTGCCTCCGGTCAGGCTCAGCTCCTGGAAGGAGCGCTTGACCGGCTTCTTCGTGGCCAGGTTGATCGCACCTCCCGTCGAGCCACGCCCGAAGAGGACGGAGGAGGGTCCGAAGAAGACCTCGACCCCGCCGATGTTGAAGGTGTCGCGCGTGTACCAGCCCAGATCCCTCACGCCGTCACGGCTCACGTCCGTCTGCGCCGAGAAGCCGCGGAGGATGAAGTTGTCACCCTGGCGGCCGCCCTCGCCCGCGCTGATCGTGATGCCGGACACGTTGCGCAGCGCATCGCGCACCGTCGTCGCGTTCTGCTCCTCGATGAGCTTCTCGGGCACCACCGTGACGGTCTGCGGCGTGTCCACGAGCGGCTTGGGCAGCCGCGTCAGGCTGCTCTCCTGGGTGTTGTAGCTCTCCGCCTCCGACTCCCCCACCACCTGGACCGTCGGCAGCACGTAGTGGTCCTCGGCCGGCTTCCGCGGCTCCGCGCCCGCCGTCTCCTGGGCGACCGCGCCGCTGGCGGCCAGGGCCGATGCCAGGCCAACCGCGGCCTGACTCCAGGGACGCAGTGCGCCGCGCACTCCTCCCGGATGGCCCTTCGTCGAGCGGATGCCTGCCTTGCCGTGCTTGGGGGATGTCATGGCGTGCTGTCTCCAGTCGGTCCTCGCTGGAAAGGACCGGCTCGCGCGATCGCGCGCGGACCCGGCGACCGCTTCACGCGGCCAACTCGGGATTCTTTTTGAATGTGATTCTCATATTCAGATGCTCTCTCATGGGGCAAGAATGTTATTCTCATGGACGCATAAGGAACCGCTCCCTGCTCTGGGTTGACGGGTCTGCGCATGTTGCGATACGCCATGGGGCGAAAATGAGAACGATTCTCAATTTCAGCCCCACGGTACGAGGAGATGTCATGGCGTTGGCGGGTGCGGTCGAACCCTCCGAGGTCGGATCATCCGGGCTCGCGCCGTCCCAGGTGGAGCCCGCCAGAAGGCTGTTCCGCATGGGGGAGACGGGTGGTGGGAAGGGGTGGGGAAGGTGGGGCTGGGCGGTCCTGGTCACCGTACTGGTGCACACCGGGGCGGCGGCCTTCGTGGGGCTGTCGGCCCTGCGCGCTCCTTCCGAGGCGCCCGCGCGGCCGGAGGAGCCGGAGTTGGTGTTCCTCGCCCCCGCGCCGCCTCGGGCCGCCGCGGGTGCCCGTGTGGCACGGCAGGAGCGGGTGGCGCGTCCGGCGCGCGTGCCCGCCCCGCGTCCGGCCCTCGTGCCTCCCCAGCCCTCGCGTCTTCCCGAGGTGGCCCCCGCTCCCGTGGAGCCGGCGCCCGTGGTGGAGGAGGCGGTGGCGCAGCCCGAGGTCTCGGAGGAGGCCTCCTGTGCGGAGGTGGGCCTGTCGGGTGTCGGGGGCGTCGTCGCGGGAATCGTGGGCGGTGCCCTGGACGGGGTGGAGGGGAGCGTGTTGGGGGCGACGGGAGGGACGGCCCTCGACGTGAAGCAGGTGTCACGCCGTCCCGAGGTGCTGAAGCAGGTGACTCCTCAGTATCCCCGGCGGGCCCGTTCCGAGGGCATCGAGGGGGTGGTGCTGGTGCGGATCATCATCGGCACCGATGGGCTCGTCGAGGAGGAGCACACGCGTGTGATCCGCTCCGTTCCCGAGCTCGACGCGGCGGCCATCTCCGCCGTCAACCGGTGGCGCTTCACCCCGGCGCTCGGTCGCCAGGGCCGGCCGGTGCGGGTCGTCATCGATGTTCCTTTGCAGTTCTCCCTGAAGTGAAGGCCCGCTGCGCTCCATGAGTCGAACCTTCCGCAACATCCTCTTCTGGTTGCACCTCGTGTCGGGCGTCATCGCTGGCGTCGTGATCGCGATCATGTCCTTCACGGGAGCGGCGATCGCCTTCAAGCCGCAGATCCTCGCCTGGGCCGAGAGCGAGGTGCGTCGGGTGCAACCGCCCACGCCGGACGCGCCCCGCCTGCCGGTGGACGAGCTGGTGGCCCGGGTGCGCGCCGCCCGGCCGGAGGCACAGCCCTCGGGGGTGACGGTGTATCCGGAGCCGGGCTCGACCGTGATGGTGAGCCTCGGACGTACGGGCGTGGCCTACGTGAATCCCTACTCCGGGGAGGTGCTCCCCGCGGGCGACGGAGGCTGGCGCGGGTTCTTCCATGTGATGGAGGAGTGGCACCGGTGGCTCGGTGCCAAGGGTGACAACACCCCCGTGGGTAAGGCCATCACCGGGGCGTGCAACGCCGCCTTCCTGTTCCTGGCCATCTCGGGCCTCTATCTGTGGTGGCCCCGCAAGTGGACGTGGCGGACGGTCCGGCCCTCGCTGTGGTTCAGGCGCGATGTCCGGGGCAAGGCGCGCGACTGGAACTGGCACAACGTGATCGGCTTCTGGTCCCTGCCCGTCCTCGTCATCCTGACGGCCTCGGGCATGGTCATCTCCTACCGCTGGGCCTCGAATCTCATCTTCACGCTCGCGGGGGAGAAGCCCCCGGCCGCCCAGGGCCCGGCCGCTCCGCCCTCGGTCACGGTGCCGGAGCCGCCCGCCGGCGCGAAGCCGCTCGGCTTCGATGCCCTCCTGGCCAGGGCCCAGCAGCAGGTGCCGGCCCATGAGAGCGTGACGTTGCGCCTCGGCGGTGGTGGCGGTGGTGGCCGGCCCCCGGGGCCTCAGGGGGCGCAGGGTGCCCAGGGCGCGCAAGGGCCTCGGGGAGAGCAGGGCCCGCAGCGGGGCGGTGGCCCCGGTGGGAACGAGGCGCGCGCCAAGGGTCCGCAGCCGGTCACCTTCGCCATCCGTGAGCAGGGCGCCTGGCCGCTCTTCGCCTCGGCGCAGCTCGTGTTCGATCCCTTCACCGGCGAGGTGCTGCGCCGGGAGGGCTTCGCGGACTACACCCCTGGCCGTCAGATGCGCACGTGGATGCGCTTCCTGCACACCGGCGAGGCCCTCGGCTGGGGCGGCCAGCTCCTCGCGGCCATCGCCTCGCTGGGCGGAGTGCTGCTCGTCTGGACGGGCTTCTCGCTGTCCTGGAGACGGTTCTTCCCTCGCCGCAAGCCCGCGGCTTCCTCCACGGGAGCCGAGCCGTCGGGTAGTGCGGAGAGCGAGGTCGTCGGATAGCGAAGAGGTGGACGTGGGGCCGCCGCGCGTGAGATCTCTCCGCCCGGCGCCCCCGTCATGAAATACGCCGTCACCCTCTGGTTCTGGCTCGTCTTCCTCGTCACCGCCCCGGTGCTCTTCACCCTGGGGCTGGTGCTGTTCCTCGTGGCCTACCCGGTGGATCCGGACCGGCGGTGGCTGCACGCGCTGATCTGCCGTTGGTGCTTCGGGTTGTGGCTGCACGTGTCGCCGGGTTGGCGCACGCGCGTGGAGGGGCGGGAGTTGTTGCCCGAGGGCCCGTGCGTGCTGGTGGCCAACCACCAGTCCATGGCGGACATCCTCGCGGCCATGGGCCTGTTCCATCCGTACAAGTTCGTGGCCAAGTCGTCCCTGTTCTCCATCCCCATCGTGGGGTGGATGATGAGCCTTCTGGGCTACGTGGCCGTCACGCGCGGGAAGACCTCCTCCATGGAGCAGATGCTCGAGCCGTGCCGCCGGTGGCTGCGCCGGGGCATGCCGGTGCTCATCTTCCCCGAGGGCACCTACTCTCAGGGGGAGCTGCTGCGCTTCAAGCGCGGGGCCTTCCAGCTTGCGCTGGAGGAGCACGTGCCGGTGGTGCCGGTGCTCATCGAGGGCACTCCGCAGCTCGTGGAGGGCGATGGCCCGTGGCTGAGCCCGCGTGCCTCCATCCGGGTGCGCGTGTTGCCGCCGCTGCCCCCCGAGTCGTTCATCCCGGACTCGGTGGAGCTGGCCGGCCGGGTGCGGGAGCTGTACGTGGAGGCGCTCGCCGGGCGTGCGCCGGAGCGCGAGCTCAGGCCGACGGGGTAGGGGGCCGCGCGGCGGCGAGCGTGAAGCGGAACGTGCTGCCCTGGCCCGGAGTGGACTCCACCCAGATGCGGCCGCCGTGGCGCTCGACGATCTTCTTGCAGATGGACAGGCCGATGCCCGTGCCCGGGTACTCCTCCTTGCCGTGCAGCCGCTGGAAGATGGCGAAGATGCGCTCGTAGTACTGGGGCTCGATGCCGATGCCGTTGTCCTCCACGGAGACGGTGACGGTGTCGTCCTGGCGCGTGGCGGACACGCGGATGCGCGGGGGCTTGTCGCCGCGGAACTTCAGCGCGTTGCCCACCAGGTTCTGCAGGAGCTGGACGAGCTGTGTCTCGTCGCCCTTCACCCAGGGGAGCGGCTCCACCGTCAGCTCCGCGCCCGTCTCCTCCTGGGCGAGGCGCAGGTAGGACAGGGCGCGAGCGGCGCACTTCTCCAGGGACACGGGGTGCGGCTCCTTGCCCCGTGTGCCCACGCGTGAGTAGGCCAGCAGGTCGTTGATGAGCGCCTGCATGCGGTTGGCGCCGTCCACCGCGTAGTGGATGAACTCGTCCGCGTCGGCATCGAGCTTGCCCTTGTAGCGCCGCGACAGGAGCTGCACGTAGCTGGCCACCATGCGCAGCGGCTCCTGCAGGTCATGCGAGGCCACGTAGGCGAACTGCTCCAGGTCCGCGTTGGAGCGGGCCAGCTCCTGAGCGCGCAGGGCGAGCTCGGCCTGGGTCTTCTTCAGGTCCTCCAGCAGCTCGGCGGTGTGTTGGCGGGCGCGCTCGGCCTCGGCGCGCGCGGCCTGCTCGCGCACCAGCCGGCGCGCGTCCTCCTCCATGGCGAGCTTCTCGGTGATGTCGGTGCATACGCCCGTCAGGCGCGCGGGGCGGCCCTTGTCGTCGAGGGTGAGGCGGCCGTGCGCCTCCACCCAGCGCACCCGCCCATCCGGGAGGATGATGCGGTACTTCACGTGGTGCTCCGGTTCCTGTCCGGCCACCACCCGTTGGATGCTGGTGAGCACCCGCTCCCGGTCCTCCGGGTGCATGTCGCTCTGGTAGGCCTCGAAGGTGCCGTTGAAGCTGCCCTCGGGGATGCCGTGGATGCGCTCCAGGGTGGGCGCCCAGGTCACCTTCCCGGCCTGGATGTTCCACTCCCAGGCGCCCATGCGTCCGGCCTCGAGCGCCACCTCGTGGCGGGCCTGGGCGCGCTTCGCCTCGGCGTAGAGGCGGGCATTGTCCACCGCGAGCGCGGCCCGGCGGGCCAGCTCCTCCACCAGTTGCAGCTCATCGGTCCCCAACCGCCGCTCCGACTCCGCCGTGGCCACCGAGAGCGTGCCCAACGTCCGGCCCCGGGCGTTGAGGGGCACGATGATGAGGGAGCGCAGGCCCAGCTCGCGAATCATGCGCAGGTGCTCCGCGTCCTTCGCCACGGCCACCATCATCTCATCGGTGATGTTGGGCGCGTGCGACGAGAGGCCCGTGCGCATCACGTAGGCGGTGCCGCCATGGGCGCGGGGGTCCGAGGGGTAGAGCTCGCGCATCCGCTGGGCCAGCTCCACCTTGGCGGGGTCCGAGTGGATGGCGGCCACCTGCCGTGAAGGGCAGGATCCTTCCACGAGCTCCACGGCGCACCAGTCCGCCAGACGCGGCACCAGGAGACGCGCGGTGGCGGTCAGCGTGCTGTCCAGGTCGAGTGAGGCGGCGAACAGCTCCCCCGTCTCGGCCAGCAGGCTCAGCCGCTCCTGGGTGCGCATCATCTCGGTGATGTCCCGGAAGACGTTGACGGCGTACACCACCTGGCCCCGCTCGTCGCGCACGGGGGCCGAGGAGACGCGGTACCACAGCTCCTGGCCCGTGTGTCTGTCGCGGAAGCGCAGCACGCTCTCGGTGACGTGCTGGCCCCGCAGCACCTGCCGGCCGGGCAGCGACTCGGGGTTCAGCCGTTTGCCCGAGGCATCGAGCAGCTCATAGCGGGCGAACACCGAGGCACCGCCCAGGCGCAGGGCCTCCTCCTCGGACGTGGCACCGAGGATGCGTACCCCGGCGGGATTGATGAAGCGCAGGGAGAGGTCGGGGGCCTGGACGGTGACGCCGTCGTTCACCTGCGCGAAGAGGGCCTCCACCAGAGGGCGGCCGCGTTCGAAGAGCAGGGCCAGCATCTCCGCCGACAGCCCCTCGCCAGGCGAAGCTGGCGGAAGGGAAGGGATCGAGGGAGGGGGGGCCAGCGTACTCATCAGGGACTCCAGATCGAAGAAGACTGTCTCCCGAGGGCCTCCACCCTTCCAATGGAAGTGGGGGACGTCCATCCACCCAGCCCGGCAGTGTTCACTGGTGGGAGCCCGGGACGCGTGGAGGGGAACCCCGAGGGGAGGGGGGTGGATGCCCGGGGACGAGCGGGGAGTGGCCGCCAGGGGAGCGGCCAGGCAGGCATCTAGGAGGGACCCCGAAGCCGTGCCATCTTGCGCGGCACCATGCGTCTACTGCTCGGGGTTCTCGTCCTGCTGACGTCGTTCTCCGTCCGGGCCCAGCCGGAGCTGCCGTTGCCCGGCTCCATCCGGGAACGGGTGATGGTGGTCTGGGGAGGAGGCCGCACGCGCGAGGAGGCGGAGTCCTTCGTGGAGTCCTACCGGGAGCGCTCGGTGGACTGGGCGCGTGTGGTGGAGGCGGGGCCCGGCTATCCGCGCATCATCGACGGCACGGACCTGCCCGGGTTGCGGCCCGGCTACTTCTTCGTGGCCCTGGGCGTGTGCGAGGCGCGGGAGGGGGAGGCGGTGGCGAAGGTGTTCCAGGCGTTGGAGCCGCGCTCGTACTCGCGCCGGGTGTTGTGGGAGGAGCGGGAGGCGCTGGCGTGTCCGTCGCTGCTGCCGGGCTGGTCCTTCGGGAAGAGCACGCAGATGCGGGTCGCGGGTGGAACCCTGATGGCGACCACCTTTCAGTACGAGGGGGAGGAGGGGCCGCGCGAGCAGCGGAGCTGGCTGATGATCCTCGCGCTGCTGAAGAAGGATGACGTCGAGTCCAGCGTCATCGAGCCGCCGGAGGACGAGGCGGAGTCGGAGGTGAAGGGTCTGCGGCTGGGGCGGGGCGAGGTGCTGTTGGAGGAGGTGCTGACACACCCGACGTGCGACACGCAACCACGCGCCGAGGTGTACTCGCGCACCTGGCACTTCTCGGTGCAGCGGGGCGCGGTGGTGACGAAGCAGGTGAAGAAGCTGCTGCGGAAGGTGGATTGCGCGGAGGGTGAGGGCGGAGCCTCCGCGGAGAACGGCTGAGGCCCCTCGTCAACCCGGTAGCCAATCTGTCAGTGCCTGCCCAGGAAACGGCCAGCCGTGATGGGGAAGGGGTTCACGACCCGGCTGCTATCTCCTAGGGTGGGCCCCTCTCCTTCGAGTCGTCTCCATGCCCCGCGCAACCCTGCCCGAAGACTACCGGCGCCACGTGACGGCGGCCCTGGCCGCGCTGAACGTGCGCAATCTGGTGTTGAGCATCCACGACCCGAGCTTCCCGAGCATTCCGGACGAGGACCTCGGCCGCGGCTCGCCGTACTCGGGGGGAGGGCTGCGCTTCCTCGAGTTCGCGCGGGAGCTGGGCTTCAATGGCATCCAGCTCGGTCCGCAGGGGCAGACGTCGGAGGACAACCCCTCGCCGTATGACGGGACGCTCTTCTCGCGCAACGTGCTGAACGTGGCGCTCGCGTCGCTCACGCACGAGGAGACCTGGGGGGGGCTGCTGCGCCCCGAGCGCGTGCAGGCGCTCGTCGCGGCCCGGCCCGGGAACGAGCCGAGGGTGAAGCACCGCTACGCCTTCCGGGCCCAGAACGAGGCGCTGGACGAAGTGTGGGAGGCCTTCCAGCACAAGAGGGCCCGCGCCGTGCCCGGCAGTGCGATCGCCTGGCTCGCCGAGCACTTCGAGACCTTCCGGCGGGGGCACCAGGGGTGGCTGGAGCGGGACGCGCTCTACGACGCGCTCTGCACGGAGCACGGGCGCCCCTACTGGAAGGAGTGGTCGAGCGAGTGGGACCGGCGCCTGTGGAGCCCTCGCCCTGGTGAGGAGGCGGCGTTCACCACGCGCCGGCAGGTGCTGCTGTCGAAGTACGCCGGGCAGGTGGAGGCCTATGCCTTCCGGCAGTTCCTCGTGCACTCGCAGCACGCGGCGCTACGGGAGCGGACGGCGGCGTGGGGCCTGAAGCTGTTCGGGGACCTGCAGATTGGTTTCTCGCCTCGGGACGGATGGGCGTACCAGGGGCTCTTCGTGGGCTCGTACCTGATGGGCGCGCCGCCGAGCCGCACCAACCCCGAGGGGCAGCCGTGGAACTACCCGGTGTTGGATCCGGAGCAGTACCACGCGCCTGGAGGAACCGCGGGCCCGGTGCTGCATTTCATGGGCTCGCGGGTGGACAAGATGCTGTCCGAGTACGACGGGCTGCGCATCGACCATCCGCACGGGCTGGTGTGCCCGTGGGTGTACCGGTCCGGAGAGCTGGACTCGCTGCGGGCGGTGCAGAACGGAGCGCGGCTCTTCGCCTCGCCGGATCTGCCGGACCATCCGCGGCTGGCGCGCTGGGCCCTGGTGTCGCCGGAGCAGCTGGACCGCTCGGTGCCCCGGTACGCGGATGGCTGGGTGCGCGAGCTGAACGCCGAGCAGGTGCGCCGCTACAGCGCACTCTTCGACGCCATCATCGCGGCGGCGCGAGCCCATGGGCGGCAGGTGTCGGACCTGCTGTGCGAGGTGTTGAGCACCATGCCCCATCCGCTGCGGCGGGTGATGGAGCAGTACGGGCTGGGGCGCTTCCGGGTGACGCAGAAGGCGGACCTGACGAATCCGAAGGACGTGTACCGGAGCGAGAACGCGGTGCCCCAGGATTGGATCATGGTGGGCAACCACGACACGAAGCCCATCTGGGCGCTGGCGGACCGATGGAGGCAGGCGGGCGAGGCGCGGGCGCAGGCGGAGTACCTGGCGTGGAGGCTCCACCCGGAGGAGGAGGGGCGCGAGGACTTCGCGCGGCGGCTGGTGCAGGAGCCGGGGATGCTGGTGCAGGCGAAGTTCGCGGACCTCTTCGCCAGCCGGGCGGAGAACGTGATGGTGTTCTTCCCGGACCTGCTGGGGATGAAGGAGACGTACAACGCGCCCGGCACGGTGAGCGAGGAGAACTGGAGCCTCCGCGTGCCCAACGACTACCGGCACGGGTACGCGGAGAAGCTCGAGAACGACGAGGCGCTGAACCTGCCAAAGGCGCTGGCCCTGGCGCTGCGCGCGGGCGGTGAGGAGGCCCGGGCGCGGCACCGGGGGCTCATCGCGGCCCTGGAGCGGCTGGCCGCGGAGCTGCAACTCGGCTGACGCTCAGTGCTGCACGTCCACCACGAGGCGCGTGGGTCCGTGCAGCTCCAGCACCCGGTACTTGTTGGGGCGCTGCACGCCGAGCACCCAGGTGACCTCGCCCTCGAAGTCACACGTCAGCTCCAACTCGGCGAGGAGGGGAAGGGCGGGCTTGCGCTCGCGCTCGGTCACGGTGGCCTTGCCGTCCGCGTGAGCCTGGGCCGGCTGGATGCGCACCTGAAGCCAGCCCTGGCCGGCCAGTTCGGTGGGGTCTCCGGAGCCGCACTTGATGACGGGCTTGTCGACGTACTCGAGGTGGTAGCCGGGCAACTGGTCGCCATCGAACTGGAACACGACGCGATCGAAGCCCTCGTTGCGGGCCGTGCGCACCTCGCGCAGCGTCACCGGCTTCTGGTTGGAGCGCTTGATGTCCACGAGGCCCGCGGTCCACTCGCGGTTCTTCGGCTCCTCGGGCTGGCCGGCCTGTGCGCCCGTGGGGGCGGGGGCGGTACCGGCATCCTCGGGGGCGCCCGTCCCGGCACCGGCGCTCTGCTCGGCGGGAGCGGCGGGCTCGGGGGGAGGGGGCGTGTTCGCTGGGGCCGCCGTCCCGGATGGGGCGGGCTCGGCGGGGGGAGTGGGCTCGGGGCGTGCGGCGGCCGGCTCTTCCTTCTTGCAGCCCGCCGTCGCGAGGCAGGCCGCGAGCCCCAGTGCCGGCATCCAGCGTCCAATCACCTTCATCGTCGTCCTCCTGGTGGCCCGTGTGAGCCGGGCCGGATCGGCGCCCCATGTGGCACGAGCGGCGCCCGAGTGCCAGTGCGATCGCCTCCCGGAGGAGGGAGCGGAGCCGGAAGGATGCCGGCTCCGCGGGTGGGGCATGTCAGTCGTCCTGCCGGAGCGGCACGAACTGACCGCGGATCTCCCCGGTCTGGTTGGCGGCCGTGTGGACGTTCACGTAGTAGAGCCCGTTCTTGAACTCCTCCTGCTCGTCATCGCTGAGCTCCTTGGTCGCGGTGAAGGTGCCGTTGCGCTTGTCGGTGCTGGTGATGACGAGGGGGAAGACGACGGGACCGGCCGTGCCCGTGGCCCCCCTGTGGACGTGGGCCGGGCTGCCGGATACCTCGAACAGGTCGCTTCCCAGCCCGTTGAAGCCGCCGGTGACGGTGAGCGTGTCGCCGTCGAGCGTGGCGGTGGCGGTGCCGGCGCCGTTGGTCGTCACCGGGTTGGGAGCCTCGTTGGCGCCCGTGAGCTGAGCGGTCGCCACGTACTTGTCACTTCCGCAGCCGGCCAGTGCCAGCAGCCCGGCCCCCACCAACGTCAGCGCCGCCCAGCGGTTCGTGTTACGCGCGTGCATCGGGTTCTCCTGTCTGTCCACCAGGGCCCTGCGTGCCCGGAATGGGCCGGGAGCCCCGGTGTCCCTCCGTGTGTAGAGGACTTCCGCGCCTGCATCGATTGGAGGTGGAAGGAATTGCCCGGTAGCGGGCAGTCAGGCGTTCGGAAACCGAGCATGCGGGGAGGAGTGGAAAATCCCACGGACCGCTTGTGACGTACTTCGCCGCGTATATGGTTCGCCTGGACTCGTTATCCCCCCCAGGAGTGAACCCCCCCATGGCTCTTGATCTCACCTCCCTGCTTGGCCCTGCTCGACGGGACGACACCGTTGGCACGATGGTGCGAGGCCTCGTTGGCAGCGAAATCCTCCGCATCGCCGGAGAGATTCGCGAGCTGGTGGCCCAGGGCAAACAGGTGTGCAACCTCACCGTGGGAGACTTCAGCCCCAAGGAGTTCCCCATCCCCGCCGCGCTGGGGGAGGGCATCGCCGCGGCCTTGAAGGCGGGCGAGACGAACTACCCGCCCTCGGATGGCGTGCTGACGCTCCGGCAGGCGGTGCTGCGCTTCTACGAGCGCGCGCTGGGCCTGAAGTATCCGATGGAGAGCGTGCTCATCGCGGCGGGCGCCCGGCCGGTCATCTACGGCGTCTTCCGCGCGGTGATGGATCCGGGCGACACGGTCGTCTACCCGGTGCCCTCGTGGAACAACAACCACTACGCGCACATGGTGGGGGCGAAGCACGTGACGGTGGTGACGGATCCTGCCCACGGCTTCATGCCCACGGTGGAGCAACTTGCGCCGCACCTGCCGGAGGCGCGTCTGCTATGCCTTTGCAGCCCGCTCAACCCCACGGGCACGATGATTTCTCCCGACATCCTGAAGGACATCGGGCAGCGGGTGGTGGAGGAGAACCGCAAGCGCGAGGCGCAGGGGCGCAAGCCGCTCATCGTGATGTACGACCAGATCTACTGGACGCTGTCGTTCGGGCAGACGAAGCACGTGACGCCGCTGGAGCTGGTGCCGGAGATGGCGGCGTACACGGTGTTCGTGGATGGAATCTCGAAGGCGTTCGCGGCCACGGGCGTGCGCGTGGGCTGGTCGCTGGGGCCGCCGTCGATCATCTCGCGGATGAAGGACGTGTTGGGGCACGTGGGAGCGTGGGCGCCGAAGGCGGAGCAGGTGGCGGTGGCGCGCTTCCTGGATGACGTGCCGGCCACGACGAGCTACCTGGAGGGGATGCGGAAGCGGGTGGACGAGCGGCTGGTGGCGCTGCACCAGGGCTTCGCGGCGATGCGGGAGGCGGGGCTGCCGGTGCGCTCCATCGCACCGCAGGGGGCCATCTACCTGTCGGTGCAGTTCGATCTGATCGGCAAGGCGGGGCTCAAGACGAACGATGAGATCCGCAAGCTGCTGCTGGAAAAGGCGGGGTTCGCGCTGGTGCCCTTCCAGGCGTTCGGTCTGAAGGAGGACACGGGCTGGTTCCGTCTGTCGGTGGGAGCCGTATCGGTGGAGGAGATCAAGGCGGCGCTGCCGAGGGTGGAGGCGGTGTTGCGCCAGGTGACGGGCAAGTAGACCCCCCCAGCCCCAGTCCCAGCTCCGGCCAGCCCCTCCCTCTCCCTCCGGGAGAGGGTCGGGGTGAGGGTACCGGGTCCACCCCCACGTACCCGCGGACCGGGAGCGCTTCACGAGAAGTCACGGAGCGCCCCGGTTCCAGAGCGCTGGCTGGTGTGCCCCATCAGCATTGGGAATAGTACCGGGGTGTCGCGGTTGGTGGCGGCACGCTCGGAGGGGAGCCAACCCCGTCCGAGGGCCCACGGGGATGGCACCGGCACTCATGCTCAAGCGATTCGTGAACGTGAAGGACGAGGAGGTGGGAGCGGTCCTGCTGTCCTTCGTGTACTTCTTCACGCTGATGTGCGGCTACGCCATCCTCAAGCCGCTGCGGGACGAGATGGCGACGGCGAAGGGCGTGAAGAACGTGTCGTGGCTCTTCACGGCGACCTTCGTGGTGATGCTGGTGGCGGTGCCGGCGTTCTCGGCGCTGGTGTCGCGCTGGCCGCGGCAGCGGGTGATACCGCTGGTCTACCGTTTCTTCCTGCTCAACCTGTTGGGCTTCTTCGGAGTGCTGAAGCTGGGCGTGGGGGGCGACCACGTGGCGCGCGCCTTCTTCGTCTGGGTGAGCGTCTACAACCTCTTCGTGGTCTCCGTCTTCTGGAGCTTCATGGCGGACCTGTTCGAGAGCGAGCAGGGCCGGAGGCTCTTCGGCTTCATCGCCGCGGGGGGCACGGTGGGGATGTTGGTGGGTCCCTTCCTGGTGAGTCTCCTGGCCGAGCCGCTGGGGGCGACGAACCTGATGCTCTTCACGGCGGTGATGCTGGAGGTCAGCGCGCAATGCGTGCGGCGGCTGTCGCGCCGGGCCTCCACCCTGCAGCCGCGGGCGGCCGTCGCGGAGACGCCGGTGGGCGGCGGAATCTTCGCGGGATTGCGGCTGCTGTTCTCCTCGCCGCTGCTGCTGGGGCTGGGGTTGCAGATATTGCTCTACGCCGCCACCTCCACCTTCCTCTACAACCAGCAGGCCCACATCGTGGACAGGCTGGCCTCGGGCACGAACGCGCGCACGGCCGCCTTCGCGGGCATCGAGTTCTGGGTGCAGGCCCTCACGCTCGTGTTGCAGGTGTTGGTGACGGGGCGGCTCATGACGCGCTTCGGCCTGGGCGTGGCGCTGGCGGTGGCGCCGTTGCTCACCGGGCTCGGCTTCCTCGGGCTGGCGGCGCTGCCCACGATGGGAGTGCTCATCGGCTTCAAGTCGCTGCGCAACGCCTCGCACTACGCCTTCGAGCGCCCCGGCCGTGAGGTGCTCTTCACCAGCGTGGACCGCGAGACGAAGTACAAATCCAAGGGCTTCATCGACACGGTGGTGTACCGGGGGAGCGACTCGGTGAGCTCGTGGCTGTACACGGGCCTCGACTCGTTGGGGATGGGCGCGGCGGGACTGGCGCTGACCGCGGTGCCCTTCGCGGGCCTGTGGCTCGCGGTGTCCCTGTGGCTCGCCCGGCTGCAGCAGCGCTTCTCCACGCCCTCGGCCGGAGCCTCCGGGTTGGCTCCCACCGCGGACGCGGCTCGCTGAGCTTCGCGGCCTCGAGACAAGGCCGCGCTTCGCACGTTCACATCAAGAGGGGGTAGTCCGCATGAAGTTGTCTCGCAGAGGGTTTTTGAAGGGTGCGGCCGCGTTCGGCTCGCTCTGGGCCGTGGGTTGTGCCTCCACCTCCGCCTCCACCGCCAACCGGGAGAGCCCCGCGAAGGCGCCCGTGCCGAGCACCGGGCGCAAGCGCATCCTGATTCTCGGGGGGACGGGGTTCCTCGGGCCCCAGCTGGTGGAGGCGGCGCGCGCGCGGGGCCACAGCGTCACCCTCTTCAACCGCGGCAAGACGCGGCCCCAGCTCTTCCCGGACGTGGAGAAGCTGCACGGGGACAGGGACCCGAAGGTGGGCGAGGGCCTGAAGGCGCTCGAGGGCGGGAGCTGGGATGCCGTCATCGACACCTCCGGCTACGTGCCCCGCATCGTGCGCGCCTCGGCGGAGCTGCTGGCGCCCAACGTGGGCCACTACGTCTTCATCTCCACCATCTCCGTCTACAAGGAGCTGCCCCGGCCGGGCATGGACGAGGACTCGCCGCTGGCCACGGTGGCGGACCCCACCGACGAGAACGTCAGCGAGAACTACGGCGCCCTCAAGGCGCTCAGCGAGAAGGCGGCCGAGGCTGCCTTCCCCGGGCGCACCACCATCATCCGCCCTGGCCTCATCGTGGGCCCGGACGACCCCACCCAGCGTTTCACCTACTGGCCGGTGCGCGTGGCGCGCGGTGGCGAGGTGCTCGCCCCTGGCGCCAACGGCGCGGATCCGGTGCAGTTCATCGACGTGAGGGACCTGGCCGAGTTCGCGCTCCTCGCCGTCGAGAACCGGGACATCGGCACCTTCAACGCCACCGGCCCGGCGAAGCCGCTCACCATGAGGGAGCTGCTGGAGGCCTGCAAGAAGGCCAGCAACAGCGACGCCACCTTCACCTGGGCCGATGCCGGCTTCCTGGAGAAGCAGAACGTGAAGCCCTGGATGGACATGCCCGTCTGGTTGCCGCCCGCGGGCGAGATGGCGGGTATGAGCAGCGTCAGCAACGCGCGGGCGGTGGCGCGCGGACTGAAGTTCCGCCCGGTGGTGGACACGGCGCGTGACACGCTGGCCTGGTTCAACGGGCTGCCCCCGGAACGGCAGGCGGGGCTGGCGAAGCGGGCCGGCCTCACCCCGGAGCGCGAGCGCGAGGTGCTCGCCGCCTGGCACCAGCAGCACACCGGCACGTCCCACGCGAGCCCGTGACAAAAAAACATGGGGGATGCCTCGTTTCAAAGCGAGGCACCCCCCATCACTCCGACTTCGACCTCACTGCCCTCCCCCTCTACGGGGCAGGAGTCGATGAGTCGTCAGCCCTGGTGTCCCGCCCCCACGGGAGCACCTGGCTGGCCCCCCGGTGCACCAGGGAGGCGCAAAAGCAGAACGTCCTACCAGCTGTAGATTCCCCCCTCGTCCTCCACCGCGTCGACGTCGTGGCTGTGCGCCGACTCCACCAGCCCGCTCCGGGAAACCCGGCCCGGGCTGAATCCCCCCCCTCTGGCGAGCACGATGGGGGCCACCGTCAGCCGCGGCGACATCGGCCGGACCGATGCGAGGCACGTCACCCCCGTGACCACCTCGCGCAGTCCCGCCAGCACCTTGGCCTCCGTCAGCACCGCCCATTGGGTCCGCTTCGCCCCCGCGAAGGACGCCAACGGCGGCACCTCCAGTCGGTTGCCCCCATCGCGCTCGAACTGCCCGGCCATGTACGACGGCCGGGCCAGAGGTCTCACCACCGACGCGCTCTGCTCCCCCCCCACATGCAGGACCACCCCGACCGCCTGACCCTCGAACCGCTTCCCGTGGCCCTGATGACCCGACACCTTCATCCCGTTCTCCAACCTCATATGCATGGGCTCCTCCCCCCGTGGCGTGCCCGTGAGCGCGTTGGCGACGGGCGGATAATGGCCAAAGTGCGATCGGGAGTTTTCCTCTCGGACGCCAACCGCTTGCGTATGAGCGCCACGCGATGCGGGCCTGGGCGGGAGTGCCGGGAATCCGCGCCCCCTGCCCGCTCGCCCGCCCAGCGGGTATGTAAGTTGAATACCTGAACGACCTTGCAGGGGTGGTGTATGTAGGGGGATGGCCAGACCCGACGGACGCGGTAAGGGTCGGGGCCGGACGCGATGAGGTGGGATGAACATGGGTGACGGAGGACGGGGCGTGATGGCCGTGGTGGCGGAGAAGCCATCCATGGCGCGCGACATCGCGCGGGCGCTGGGGGCTCGCGAGCAGGGCGAGGGGTGCTACCGGGGCAACGGCTACGTGGTGACGTGGGCCATCGGGCACCTGGTGGGACTGGCACAGCCGCATGAGATGCGGCCGGAGTGGAAGCGCTGGCAGCGCGAGCTGCTGCCGATGCTGCCGCGCGAGTGGCCGCTGGTGGTGGAGGAGAAGACGGCGAGCCAGTTCAAGGTGGTGCGCCGGGTGATGAACGCGCCCGAGGTGGACACCGTGGTGTGCGCCACGGACGCCGGGCGCGAGGGCGAGCTCATCTTCCGTTACATCTACGAGGCCGCCGGGTGCCGCAAGCCGGTGCGGCGGCTCTGGGTGTCGTCGCTGACGGAGGGGGCCATCCGGGAGGGCTTCCGCTTGCTGAAGCCGGGGCGCGACTACGAGCCGCTGGCGGACGCGGCGAAGGGGCGCAGCCGGGCGGACTGGCTGGTGGGGATGAACCTGTCGCGCCTGTACACGCTGGCGGGCGGGGACACGCTGTCGGTGGGGCGGGTGCAGACGCCCACGCTGGCCATGGTGGTGGAGCGCGAGCTGGCCATCCGCGATTTCGTCCCGAAGGACTACCTGGAGATTCTGGCCACGTTCGGTCCGGCGGGTCCCGAGGGACCGCAGGGGCAATATCAAGGCACCTGGTTCCGTCCCGCCGAGCCGGGGAAGGAGAAGGAGTGGGACGCGCGCGAGGCGCGGCGTCTGTCCGCGGATGGCGAGGAGGCCGGGCGCATCGTCGAGCGGGTGAAGGCGGGCCACGCCGCCGTGGAGTCCGTCACCGCCGAGACGAAGCGGATGGCGCCGCCGCTGCTCTACGATTTGACGGAGCTCCAGCGCCACGCCAACCGGCTGTATGGCTACAGCGCCCAGCGCACCCTGGAGCTGGCGCAGGCGCTGTACGAGAAGCACAAGCTGCTGAGCTACCCGCGTACCTCCAGCCGGCACCTGTCGAAGCAGATTGCCGAGACGTTGCCGGACGTGGTGAACGCCATCCGCGCGCCCTGGGAGGCGCTGCTCGCGCCGGGCACGGGACAGCGCCCGCTGGGGCGGCGCTTCGTGGACGACGCGAAGGTGACGGACCACCACGCCATCATCCCCACGGCGACCTCGCCGGAGGGCGCGAGGCTGTCGCAGGAGGAGCGGCGCATCTACGAGCTCGTCTGCCGCCGGCTGCTGGCGGCGTGGCACGAGGACTTCGTCTGGTCGGTGACGACGGTCATCACGGCGGTCACGGCGAAGGACGCGTCCGGGGTGGTGGACCGCTTCCAGAGCACGGGCACGATGGTGGAGCGCCAGGGCTGGAAGGTGCTGGACGTGGGAGGAGGGCAGAAGGCGCCGAAGCCTCGGGAGGCGGGGAAGAAGGAGGGGGAGGGGGAGGCGGAGGAGCCCGAGGACGAGCAGGAGTTGCCATCGGGGCTGGCGAAGGGGCAGGCGCGCTCGGTGCGCGAGGTGAAGCCGGTGACGAAGCGGACGCGGCCGCCGCCCCGGCTCACGGACGCGAGCCTGCTGACGGCGATGGAGACGGCGGGGCGGACGCTGGACGACAAGGAGCTGGCGGACGCGATGAGGGAGTCGGGGCTGGGGACACCGGCCACGCGCGCGGCGATCATCGAGACCCTGCTGGACCGTGGCTATCTGGTGAGGAGGGGCAAGTCGTTCGAGGCGACGGAGAAGGGGATCGCGCTCATCCGGGTGGTGCATCCGGACGTGAAGAGCCCGGCGATGACGGGACAATGGGAGGCGTGGCTGCAGCGCATCGAGCGGGGCAGCGGAGACCTGGACTCGTTCCTGAAGGGAATCGAGGCCTACGTCATCGAGGTGGTGGGAAAGGTTCCGCCCAATCTGCCGATGCCGCCGCCCACCACCCCTCGCCCTCCGGGAGAGGGACGGGGAGAGGGTACGCGGACCCCCAGGTTGGCTCCGCGTGAATCCCCTCTCCCCCTGGGAGAGGGTCAGGGTGAGGGTCTTCCCAAATCCCCGCGCACCACCGCGCGCCCGTCCCTCACCCTCGTCGCGCCCAACACGCGACCTGAGCGCAAGCCACGCGAGCCCACGCCGCCGAACGCCCTGCGAGGACTGCTGCACGAGGTGTACGGCTTCTCGGATTTCCGGCCGTACCAGGAGGCGGTGTGCCGTGCGGCGACGGAGGGCAAGGACCTGCTGCTGGTCATGCCGACGGGGGCGGGCAAATCCCTCTGCTACCAGCTGCCGGGTCTGGCGCGAGCGGGAACGACCCTGGTCATCAGCCCACTCATCGCGCTGATGGAGGACCAGGTGGCGCGGCTCCAGTCGCTCGGTCTGGCGGCGGAGCGTATCCACTCGGGACGAGACCGTGCCACCTCGCGCCAGGTGTGCGCGGAGTACCTGGAGGGGAGGCTGGACTTCCTCTTCATCGCGCCCGAGCGGCTGGGGGTGCCGGGCTTCGTGGAGCTGCTGGCCCGGCGGACACCGGCACTCGTGGCGGTGGACGAGGCCCACTGCATCTCGCAGTGGGGGCACGACTTCCGCCCGGACTACCGGCTGCTGGGGGCCCGGCTGCCGATGCTCCGTCCGGCGCCGGTCGTGGCGCTCACCGCGACGGCGACACCGGGGGTACAGCGGGACATCGTCCAGCAGCTGGGGCTCAAGGGCACGGGGAGCGCGCCCGCGCGCACCTTCATCCACGGCTTCCGGCGCACCAACATCGCCATCGAGGTGCGCGAGCTCAATCCGAGCCAGCGCGCCGACGCCATCCGCGAGCTGCTCGCGGACCCGGCGCACCGTCCGGCCATCGTCTACGCGGCGACGCGCAAGCACGCGGAGCGGTACACGGAGGAACTCGGCGCGGAGTTCCGCACGGGCACCTACCACGCGGGCATGAGTGCCACGGAGCGCGACGAGGTGCAGACGCGGTTCCTCAATGGCCGGCTGGAGGTCATCGTGGCGACGACGGCCTTCGGCATGGGCATCGACAAGGCGGACGTGCGCACGGTGGTGCATGCGGCGCTGCCCGCGAGCGTGGAGGGCTACTACCAGGAGCTGGGGCGCGCGGGCCGGGATGGGAAGCCCTCGCGCGCGGTGCTGCTGCACTCCTTCATCGACCGGCGCACGCACGAGTTCTTCCACCAGCGCGACTACCCCGAGCCCTCGGTGCTCGAGCGCATCTACCGCGCCACGCGCGAGGAGCCGGAGCCCAAGGAGGCGCTGTCGGCGCGGGTGCGCATGGAGTCCGAGGTCTTCGACAAGGCGCTCGAGCAGTTGTGGATCCACGGCGGCGTGGAGGTGACGCCGGACGAGTCCGTGAAGCGCGGGCGGCCGGGCTGGATGGCCGCGTACACGACGCAGCGGGAGCACAAGCAGTCGCAGCTGGAGCACATGGCGCGCTACGCCGAGTCGCACGGGTGCAGGATGCGGCACCTGGTGGAGCACTTCGGTGACGTGCAGGACACGGGCGCGGCGTGCGGCCTGTGCGATGTCTGCGCGCCCGAGTCGTGCGCCACCCTGCGCTTCGGCGAGCCTTCCGCGTCGGAGGCCCAGGCGCTCGCGCGCATCCTCGGGACGCTCCACGAGCGCGATGCCCAGGCCACCGGCCGGCTTCACCGGGAGCTGTTCGGCGAGGCGCTCCCACGCCGCGATTTCGAGCGGCTGCTCGGGGGACTGGTGCGGGCGGGGCTCGTGCGCCTGTCCGAGGACACCTTCGAGAAGGACGGGCAGAACATCACCTTCCAGCGCGTGACGCTCACGCCCGAGGGCCGGAGGACGCGCGAGCCCGCACCGGGACAGGTACAACTGCCACGGCCTGCGGACGAGGCTCCCGCGCGCAAGCGCCGGGGCTCGCGGGCCAAGGCGTCCTCCGCGGCCGGAGGAAGCCGCCGCACGTCGCGCCGCAAGGCAGCCGCTTCCGGAGGCAGGAGGAAGCGCTCGGCTCCGGCCCGGACCGAGGTCGAGTACGACTACGAGTTCGAGGGTGACATGGCGGAGCGGGTGGAGGTGCCTCGGGCGCCTCGCGGCCGCGAGGCCCTGGCACGGGCGTTGGAGCGCTCCAGGCGTAGCGGGGCGACGCTCGGTGTGAGCACGGCCTCGCCCCAACTCGTGGAGGCCCTGCGCACGTGGCGGCTCGCCGAGGCACGCAAACGGCGCGTCCCCGCCTTCCGCATCCTCACCGACAAGGTGCTCGGTGCCATCGCCACCGCGCGCCCTCGCGATGGTGCCGCGCTGCAACGCATCCACGGCGTGGGCCCCAAGCTGGCCGAGCGCTACGGCGACACCATCCTCGCGCTCGTCGGCCGTGTTCCCTCCTGACTCGTGGGCTCGCGGTCCAACACCGCCCCCCGTGGTCTGGCGGAAGTGTCTTGTTTTGTGAGAAGCTGATCGTTCGGTAGTGGCGCGTGATGCGCCTCTGTGTTGGAGCCGCTTTCCTTGGAGGAGCCGAGGAGGCCGTCATGCCGCTGGAGAAACAGGTCTTCGCCACGACCGTCGAAGCGCTCTTCGTGCGCGGTCTGGGGGCGCGCCTGTCTTCCGAGGCCCGGGCCCGGTTGCTGGAGGCGGGGTTGGATCTGGAGCATCCACTCGCCATCTCCTACCCCCTGGAGCAGTGGAAGACGTTCGTGCGCATCGCCTCCGAGGCGCTCTACCCGGACCTGTCTCCCTCCGAGGCGCATGGCTGGATGGGGGAGCACTTCCTGGAGGGCTACCTCCAGACGTTCGTGGGGCGCGTGGTGGCGGGGCTCGCCCCGGCCTTCGGGCTCGGGTTGACGCTGGCGCGCATCAGTCAGGACCTCCGCGGCGGCAACAACTTCAGCGAGGTGCGGCTGGTGGACCACTCGCCGCAGCACGTCGAGCTGTGGATGAACGACGTCCTCTGCGACCACCCCTCCTTCATGGTGGGGCTCATCCTCCGGGCGCAGCAGGTGGCCGGCGCTCATGACGTGCACGTGGAAGTGCTGTCCTTCGACGCCACCGGCTGCACCTTCGACATCCGCTGGACGGAGGCCGTGTCCCGGGTGGCCAACGCCTGAGGCGGCGCGCGCGCCTACAGGTACGGCGACAGCAGCCGGGCCACGCCATCCCGCAGCCGGATGGGCAGGGACCGGGCGCTCAGCTCCTCCTGGGTGAGCTGCCGCGCACGCTTCAGCCGCTCCTCGATGAGGCCCTCCAGCCGCATGGCGAGCTCCGGATCGTAGCACTCCACGTCGAACTCGAAGTTGAGCCGCAGCGAGCGCGGATCCCAGTTCGCCGAGCCCACCAGCGACCACACCCCGTCCACCACCATCAGCTTGGTGTGATCGAACGGGGGCGCCGTGAGGAAGATGCGGCAGTTCGGGCGCATCACCTGCCACAGCTGCGCGGTGGCGGCCCACTGCACCACCGGGAGGTTGAGGCGCTCGGGTAGCACCACGTCCACCCGCACGCCCCTCAGCGCCGCCACGTTCAGCGCCGTGACGAGCGCCGAGTCCGGGATGAAGTAGGGCGTGACGATGCGCACCGTGGAGCGCGCGCACGCCAATGCCCCCAGCAGCGTCCAGCGCAGGGTCTCGAAGTCCTCGTCCGGGCCATCCGGAATCCCCCGCGCCAACACCGGCCCCACGGGCTCCAGCGGCGGGAACCACGCCTCCCCTTGCAGGCGCTCCTTCGTGGTGAAGGCCCAGTCCTCGGCGAACGTCTCCTGCAACTGCCCCACCACCGGCCCCTCCACCCGGAAGTGCAGGTCCCTCGCGTCGCCATGGCCGGGCAGGAAGTGCTCGCGGATGTTCATCCCCCCGGTGAACCCCACCCGCCCGTCCACCACCAGCAGCTTGCGGTGGTTGCGCAGGTTCATGAAGGGCAGGCGCGCCGGCATCAGCAGCGTGGGGAGGAAGCGCGCCACCCGCACCCCCGCCCGGCGCAGGCGCCCGGTGATGGGCGGCCAGTCGTAGCGCGCCCCCAGCGCGTCGATGAGCACCCGCACCTGCACCCCGCGCTTCACCGCGCGCCCCAGGGCCTCCACGAAGCGCCGGCCCGCCTCGTCGTTGTCGAAGATGTAGCTGCACAGCGAGATGGAGGTGCGCGCCGCCTCGATGGCGTCCAGCATGGCCGGGTAGGCGCCCGCTCCGGCCTCCAAGGGGACGAGCCGGTTGCCCGGCAGCAGGGGCCGGTGGTGCACCACCTCGTCCACCAGCCGGGCCAGCGAGGCCAGGTGCGCCGCCGGGAGCATGGCCACCGCGAGCTCCTCGGGGGTGCACGCCGTCACCTCCGGCCTCGGAGGAAACTGGCCGTGCTCCTGGCGCAGCGCCAGCGAGCGGCCCCGGCGGCGGATGCGGTTGATGCCCAGCAGCAGGTACAGCACCACTCCCACCAGCGGAACCAGCCACACCAGCCCCACCCAGGCCACCGCCGCGCGCACGTCCCGCTTGCGCAGTACCGCGTGCCCGGTGGCCAGCAGGTTGGCCACCACCGCGAACGCCGCCGCCACGTGGGGCCAGACCTCCAGGAGCAGCGATTCCAGCGTCATCCGTCCTCCGCCCGGCCGGGTCGGGGCCGGGACGAGCGGTCAGTATGTGCACGGTCCCAGTCCGGCGGCGACGCGGGAGTGGGCTCCGTCCAGCATCCTTCAGACAGGGCGCCCCCGGCGGTGTCCCAGGCCCCGCGCATATACTGCGGCCATGGAGCTCATGCCCGACGTCACCCGCTTCTTCCACCCCGTTCTGCCCTCCCGGAAGCTCAAGGAGAAGCCGGTGCGCGTGGAGCTCGCCGGCCGCGCCTACGTCCTCTTCCGCGATGCCCAGGGCCGCCCCGCCGCGCTCGCCGATGCCTGCCCCCACCGTCTGGCCCCGCTGTCCGCCGGCCGTGTCACCCCCGAGGGCCGCCTCGAGTGCCCCTACCACGGCTGGCTCTTCGACGCCGACGGCCACGGCCGCAGCCCCAGCCAGCCCGACCTCAAGAAGTGCGACGCGCGCTCCTTCCAGCTCGTCGAGCGCTTCGACTCCCTGTGGCTCGCCGCCCGGGACGCGCCCCCCTCCGCCTTCCCCGACTTCGTTCCCCAGGGCTACGACTTCAACGGCACCTTCTCCATGCTCTTCCGCGCGCCGCTACACGTGGCCCTCGACAACTTCAGCGAGGACGAGCACACCCCCTTCGTCCACACCCGCCTCGGGTGGAGCCGCGCCCAGACGAAGGACATCGAGTACGAGGCCCACAACTTCGATGACCGCACCGAGGTGCGCTACAGCGCGCCCCAGCGGCCCTCGTACCTGATTCCCCTGTTGCTGCTGCGCAACGGTGACATCTTCCACAACCACTGGGTGACGCGCTTCGACCCCGTGCGCACCGACTACACCATCACCTGGACGAGCCCCACCGGCCAGCAGCGCCCCTTCGTCAACCGCGCCGTCATCTTCTTCGTGCCGGAGACGGCGAGCACCACGCGCCTGCACTTCTTCTCCTTCGTCCAGCTCCACGACGAGCGCCTGCGCCCGCTCATGCCGCTGATGCGTCGCGCCGCCCTCCTACTGAGCTGGTTCGAGGTCCGCGACGACGCCCGCTTCATCCCCCTGGTGGCCCACACCCCCTACAGCATGAAGGGCATGCGGCTGGGCAAGTACGACAAGCCCCTCATCCACCACCGCAAGCTGCTCGAGCGCATCTACTTCGCCCAGGCCGACGCCAGCACCTCGTCCGAGCCCGCCCAGGGGCCCGAGGCCGCCCACGGCTGATCCTCTCTCTCCGCCGCGCCGCGGCGTGACCGGGCGTGTGGCCGCCCAGGCGACAGCAGGTGTTCGATTCCAGGACAGGTGTACCGTCTTGTTCTCAGGTTCTGGAAATCTCAGAATCTTGGAGAGTGGAGTGTAAAGGGATTTGGCATCCCTGGCGCCCCGGTTGGAGCGCGGATGCTCCACTGGAATCCAGGCGAATCCAGCCAAGTCCTGGAAATTCCAAGGAGCCGTATTCCTGGCTCGGGGGTTGCTCAGGGAATGAGAACGCGGTCGTGGCCGGGGAGTCCCGGGCGAGCGCGCTCCTTATCCCCCCCTGCAGTCCCCGAAAAAGGAATCCCGATGCGCAAGCTTTCGATGGCGTTGCTGGCTGGTGTGGCCCTCGTTGGTTGCGGTGGTCCCGAGGTCGCCGAGCAGAAGATCCCCACGTTCGAGGAGTTCCAGGCCTCGGCCATCAAGGACGAGGGCGACGTCTACGTCGTCAACGGCGACGAGGCCGTCGAGGGCGTCCAGGGGCTGCGCGCGTACTACGACAACTACGTGGCCAACGGCGAAGTGGGCACCGCCAATGGCGAGCTGGCCGTGTACTACATCGGCGGTGACATCAAGTGGAGCTCCACCGCGGCTCGCAACCTCACCTACTGCGTGAGCTCCTCCTCCTTCGGTTCGCGCTACAGCACCGTCGTGAGCGCGATGAACAACGCGGCCGCGGCCTGGGAGGCCACCGCCAACGTCAACTTCGTGCACAGCAGCGCCTACGACTCCAACTGCACCGCGTCCCAGACGGCGGTGGTGTTCGACGTGCGCCAGGTGACCGGCGCCGGTTACACCGCGCGCGCGTTCTTCCCGAACTCCAGCCGCTCGGCCCGCAACGTCCTCATCGACAGCAGCGCCTTCGGCAACATGGGCGTCTGGACGCTGACCGGCGTGCTGCGCCACGAGCTGGGCCACACCCTCGGCTTCCGCCACGAGCACACCCGGCTGAGCAGCACCGGCTGCTACGAGGACGCCAACTGGCGCGCGCTGACCAGCTACGACTCGTCCTCCGTCATGCACTACCCGCAGTGCAGGGGCACCCAGACGGGCGACCTCGTGCTGACCAGCCTCGACAAGTCCGGCGCCCGCGCGCTGTACCCGTAGTCCCCAGGCCCCCTGGGCCTCGTAGGTGATGTCCGGGCCAGGGAAGCCCACCCTCCCGTCCTCGGGAGGGCGCTTCCTTGGCCCTTCAATGAATGCGGTGCCCGCTGTTGTGGTTGTACTTGCCGCCGTGGCTGTATTTGGACCGAGTCCGTGGCCGTTTCCTTGTTGGAGAGGTCCTCCATCAGGAGACGTGTGCCCGCTGTCTGATACGGCGACACCTCGTCCGAGAGTCGGACAGTGATGACGGGAAGCGGATAAACGCCCGGCACCACGAGGGATTTCGCGCGAAAAGTCAGGGTCCTTTACAGGGAACCCAGGAATACCTGGACTCCCAATACTCCACGACTCCCCGCGCCATCCTCGCCAAGTCCGCGATTTCCCGAAGCGTGGACGGTTGGCCCGGCGGTTGCTCATGGGAGGCGGCGCGCGACCGCGGCTGGGGAAACCCAGGCGGCCGTGCCAACCCCCTGAAGTTCCCGAAAAGGAATCCCCCATGCGCAAGCTTTCGATGGCGTTGCTGGCTGGTGTGGCTCTTGTTGGTTGCGGTGGCCCCGAGGCCGCCGAGCAGCAGATCCCGACGTTCGAGGAGTTCCAGGCCCAGGCCATCAAGGACGAGGGCGACGTCTACGTCGTCAACGGCGACGAGGCCGTCGAGGGCGTGCAGGGTCTGCGCGAGTACTATGACAACTTCGTTGCCAACGGCGACGTAGGTACCGCCGAGGGCGGGCTGGCCGTGTATTACGTGAGCGGCCGCGACATCAAGTGGAGCGCCACCGCGGCCCGCAACATCACCTACTGCGTGAGCTCCTCCTCGTTCGGCTCGCGCTACAACACCGTGGTGAGCGCGATGAACAGCGCGACCGCGGCCTGGGAGGCCACCGCCAACGTCAACTTCGTGCACAGCAGCAGCTACGACTCCAACTGCACCGCGTCCCAGTCGGCGGTGGTGTTCGACGTGCGCCAGGTGAGCGGCGCCGGCTACGTGGCGCGCGCGTTCTTCCCGAACTCCAGCCGCTCGGCCCGCAACGTCCTCATCGACACCAGCGCCTTCGGCAGCTCGGGCTCCTGGACCCTGACGGGCGTGCTGCGCCACGAGCTGGGCCACACGCTCGGCTTCCGCCACGAGCACACCCGCTCCACCTCCTCCGGCTGCTACGAGGACAACCAGTGGCGCGCGCTGACCAGCACCTACGACCGCGCCTCCGTCATGCACTACCCCCAGTGCAACGGCACCCAGACGGGCGACCTCGTGCTGACCAGCCTGGACAAGACCGGCGCCCGCGCGCTGTACCCGTAATCCGTCCGCTCGTCTGAGCTGACACAGGGGCCGGGGATGCACCACCTCTTGGGGGGTGGGGCGTCTCCGGCCTCGCCGTTTCCGGCTACACCTGCTGGGACAGGCCCTCCTCGAGCCCCAGCCGCGGCTCGAAGTAGATGAGCGTCTTCACGTGGTCCGAGTCCTCGATGTCCAGGCACTCGATGTCTCCGCTGTCGCTCTCCTCGGCCCAGACGTGCTCCGGGTGCAGGATGCGGTGGGTGATCTCCTCGCCGGGCCGTCCCACCGTCACCTCGATGGCCCCCTCGTCGCTGCCCTTCTCCTCGACGGAGATGTCCACCAGCGGCAGGCTCGCGGCCACCGTCTGCTCGCCCAGGTCCGGACTCCCTGCCTCGACACGGACCTGGTGGTCCCGCTCGATGCTGCTCAGCAGGGTGAGGTAGTCGGACCACACCTCGCGGGGAATCTCTCGCGTGTGATGCTGCATGGGAACACCTCTCACTTCTCCGGGGTCTGGGGCTTCGCCGCCTTGGGGAAGAGCTCCACCGTGGTGGCCTCGTACTTGCCCCCCAGCTCGTCATAGGAGGCACGCACCTGCACGCCCTCGCGCAGCTGGGTGCGTTGCGCCGGCTGGCCCTGGCTGAGGAAGCGGGTGTCCTCCTGCAGCGCGAGCGTCATCGTGGTGCTCCCGCTGTTGTCGCGCACCGTGATGCTCTGGGCGCCCATTCCCGTCACCGTGCCGTAGATTTCCTGGTCCGCCAGGTCCTCGCCGCCGATGACCTCGGGCTTCTGCTCGGTGACGCTCTCGTTCTCCACCGGGGCTTCCTCGCCCATGCGGCCGCGCTCCGTCGCGACCACGCCCCGGTCATTCGCGTTCTCGTTGTTCCCCTTGTTGCAGCCGGAAGCGAGGCCGAGCAGGGCCACCGCCGTCAGGCTCCATGTCCACTTGTGCATGCCCATCCCTTCCTTCCGCCGCGTTCAACGGTTCCCTTGGGACAAGGTGGGGAGCCGGAGCGAGCGGTCACAAGCGAATGGGCATGGGGCCTCGGGTCTCCTGCCCGTGGGGCGAGCGGGCGGGCCACCGGCCGGGAGGAGCTGCCCCGCTCCGCGAGGTGGAGGAGCGGGGCAGGGGGACTACTACTGAAGCGTGGGGTAGCCGACCACGTTGCCGCAGTAGGCGCTGGAGCCGCAGGTGGTGCCCTTGCTGGTGTACCAGGCCGACTTGCGGGTGCCGTACTGACGGTTGTCCGCGTGCACGTGCGGGCCGGTGGCGCTGCCGGTGCCGCCCACGAGGCCCAGCGCGCAGCCGTCGCACGTCTTCGAGCCGGAGCTGACGTTGGCGTAGATGTGAAGCTGGCGGTGCTCCCAGCCGTTGGAGCCGGTGACGACGTAGTAGTTGCCCGCGCCGCCGTTGCAGGTCGAGCCGTAGCAGGCCGCCGCACAGCCGCCGTAGTACCGGTAGTAGTAGCTGCCGGAGAGCATGGCGCGGTGGTTCCACTCACCGCAGGACGCGTTGCCCATGTCGAGCGCGGTGTGGCTGCTGCCCGAGCAGTTGTAGTACGTGGTCGAGTTCACGTTCGCGGTGGTCTCGCAGATGGGACCCTTCGCGGTGGCGGAGACGGCCACGCCCGCCCAGCCGGCCGTGAGGGCCACGGCGGCGTACAGCATCTTCTTCACGTTCATACTGCCTCCTCTGAGGTTGCACTGCGGAACTGCGTTCCCCCCGTTACTTGCGCAGACGCTCCTTCTCCCGGAGCAGCAGCTCCCACTCCTGGAGGTTCATCCCGAGCGCGGTCCGCCAGGCGTCGATCTCCGGATCCATCGCGGGCGCCACGCCCCGCAGCGACTCGAGCGTGGACAGCGCGCCGCCCATGCCCAGCCGGACGATTCCCTGGAGCGCCGCCTTGCGCACCGCCGGGTCCTTGTCCGTGCGGTAGAGCTCGACGAGCGAGTCGCGCACGCTCGCGGACTCCGCCCCGGGCACGCCGCCGAGCGCCGTCGCCGCCGCCCCGCGCAGGCTCGCGTTGTCCGAGCGCAGCTGCTGGCGGAGCTGCTCCACCGTGCCGTGGCCCACCTGCTCCATGGAGACCTCGGACAGCAGCTTCGCGGCCACCTCGGGGTCCTTCGCGGCCAGCGCCGTGTTGACGGCCGTCTCGGACACGGTGCGGTCGTGGCCGAAGTACACCTTCGCGCTCTCGTGGACGAGGTTCTCCACCACCGCCTGGCGCACCTCGGGCGCGCTGTCGCGGATGAGCTGCTCGTACGTCACCACGCCGCCGTTCTTCGCCATCGCGTCCACCGAGCCGGTGCCGCGCAGCCCTCGCACCGCCGCGGCGCGCAGGCCCGGATCGGCATCCCCCGCCGCGCGCGCGAGCAGCGGCTGGAGGAGCGTGGCGTCCTCGCTGAAGCTGGCCTTGCCGGCCAGGGCCGCGCCCAGGGCCTCCAGCGTGTCGGCATCCCTCTCCTGCTGGATGACGGCGAGCAGCTCGTCGGCGGGCATGGCCCGGGCGGCCACCTTCAGCCGCTCCTTCACGTACTTGCGGTAGGCGGGCGAGCCGGACTTCAGCGCCGCGCGCAGCTCGTCCACCATGCCGGTGAACGAGCACGTCACCTGGCGCAGGGGCGTCTTGTCGGTGCCGGCGGCGGAGGCGCCGGCGGGCAGCAGCCAGGCCGCGGCGGCGAGCAGCGCCACGCGCCAGCCGGTGGAGCGGTGTCCATGAGACATGCGAGTCATCAGTGCGGCGCTCCTTCTTCCATGATGCATTGGTGGCGCTCTTCCTTGCCCATCCAGACGCGGGCGAAGTCCACCGCGCCCTCGGCGTAGAGCCGCTGGAAGTCCTGGTAGTCCTGGAGGAAGCGCGGGTCCTGCGCGGCCATCTGCGCGAGCAGCGGCAGCGCCCGGGCACCCGCGGCGCGCACGGCGAAGCGGAAGATGGCCCAGCGCACGCACTCGTCCTGCTCGGCGGGGAAGGCGGCGCGGTAGGCCTCCAGCGCCTTGTCCGGCTCCTGCGTCACGGCGAGCCGGAAGGCGGCCATCTCACGCACGTCGCGCTCACGGTCCGTGCGCAGGATCTGCGTGAGCCGCTCCATCGAGTCGCCGCCGATGACGGGGTTCGAGTACGAGGGCATCTCCAGCGCCAGCAGGCGCACGGCCATGTCCTCGGACTTCTCGCCGATGTCGAGCAGCTCCTTCCAATAGGGAGCGAAGTTGCCGGTGCGCTCGAAGTCCTCCTTCATCACCCGGCCGAGGGTGCGCGTGGCCACCCAGCCCGCCGAGTCCGCCGACAGGTCCATCGCGACGGCCTTCAACCGCTGGATGTTGGCCGGTGACAGGCGCTTCTGCGTCTCCAGCGCGTCCATGGCCGCGGCCCGGTTCACCAGCTGCGAGCCCTTGTCCTCGCCCATCTTCAGCAGGCGCTCGGCCACCTTCGGGTCCTGCACGGCGCCCGTGGCCTTCAGCGCCTCCATGTAGACGCCCAGCTCCGGCTGGTGGGACTTCTCCGCCCAGTCGAGCACCTGGAGCGCCTTGCCCGCGTCATCCCCCACCAGCTCCGTGAGCCGCTCCTGGAGGTACTGCGCGAGCTCGCGATCTCCCGCGCCCACCGCCGCGGCCAGGGCCTGGCGGAAGTTGTCGAGCGAGGCGTTCTCGTCGAACTCGCCCACGCCCTCCCAGCACCCCGGCATGGGCAGCACGTCCTCCTTGGGACGGCGCTCCTGGGGCTGGTCCGGGCCTCCGGGCCGGGTCGGTGCGGCGGCGGCCCGGGCGCTCCCGGACGGGGAGGCCGTGTTGGCCAAGGTCTCCGGGGATTCCCCCCCGCTGGAGTCCGAGCGGCGCGAGAGCAGCGCCGCCCCGAGGATGATGAGCAGCAGGGCGCCGATCGTGACGGCGGCCTTCTTGGATGGACGTTGCATGGTCGTGACCCTGGTTTTCCAGGTATCACGAGGAAATATTGCTACTCAAGATTAATGCGTCGTCTTTTCTTGGAGACTGAGAGTAAAGTGGGGGGCGGAGGCGGATTCGATGCAGGGAGGAAGCAACTTCTCCACCCCCGGGCCCGACAATTTCTTCGAGTTTGTTACTTCCGAATCTTCCGCCCAGGAGCGGCCATGAGCTACCGCATCAAGTCCGGAGACACGCTGTCCGCGATCGCCAGGAGCCACAACACGACGGTGAGCGCGCTGATGAAGGCCAACCCGCAGATCAAGGACGCGAACCTGATCTACGCGGGCAAGTCGCTGAACATCCCCGGCTCGCGTGACAGCTTCGAGCCCGGCCCCTCGCGGGGCAACAGCGGCAGCCCGTCGACGCCGGGCACCCAGGGTCCCGGCTCCGTGGGCCCGGCCTCGCAGGGTCCCAAGGGCAGCCCCTTCGACATCGCGATGTCGCACCTGGGCAAGAACGCCGGCAACCTCAAGCTGGAGAAGGGCGGCGTGGGCTCGGACATGGAGGACTGGGTCCCCAACAACGTGAACTGCGCCAACTTCGTGTCCGCGTGCCTGGAGCAGGCGGGGCAGATCACCAACGGCCAGCACCACAACGCGGTGGTGGGCCTGCAGGCCAACCTGGACAAGGACCCGAACTTCAAGCGCGTGTCGCTGTCCGAGGCGAAGCCGGGTGACGTGGTGTGCCTGAAGACCAACGGCGGCCACCACGTGGTGATGTTCGCCGGCATGAAGGACGGCAAGCCCCAGTTCATCGGGTCCAACAACGTGAACCCGGATGGCTCGCAGAGGATCTCCATCTCCTCGATGAACTACCCCATCATGTCCATCCACCAGTACCGCGGCTGAGCGGAGCCGCACGAGGACGGGGGGACGCTCGAGAGACGGCTCTCCGGGACCTGGATGGACGCGCGGTGCCGGAGGCTCGTACCGGCATCGCGTTTTCTTTTCTCACCCGGCGACGGTGACGACCTGATCGCCGTCCAGCACCAGGCGCACGGTGGACACCTGGGGCTCGCCGAAGTGGTCGTACGCGGCGCGCTCCAGCTGCGGCACCAGGGCGGCACGCAGGCCGCGTGCCCCCGTCTCCCGCTTGAGCGCCCGCGCCACCACCCACTCGCGCACCGCGGGCTCCACCACCAACGTCAGGCCCTCGTGGGCGAACTCGCGCTCGTAGGCGCGCAGCACGTTGTCCTCGAGGATGCTGCCCAGCGTCGTCGCGTCCAGCGGCGCGAAGGAGACGATCCGGCTGAAGCGGCCGATCAGCTCCGGGATGAAGCCGTAGCGCGCGAACGCCGTCGTCTGTTCGAGCTGATCCTCCGTCACCGCCTCCGCGATGACCGGCTCGCGCTTGCGCACCTCACGCCCGAAGCCCATGCGCTCCTTCGTCCCCAGCTCCTCGGCCGTGCCCTTCAGCCCGCTGAAGGCCCCGCAGGCGATGAAGGTGAGCGCCGACAGCTCCATGGGCATGGGCGGCGTGCGGCTGGTGAAGCCGAAGTCCGGCGGGAAGTCCGCCCTCGGCGCGCTCAGCAGGTTGAGCAGGCCGCGCTGCACGCCGAAGCCACTCACGTCCTTGGTGGTCTGCTGCCCGGCGAAGCGGGCATCGGAGCGGCTGGTGGCGAGCTTGTCGAACTCGTCCATGCAGATGGCCCCACAGGCCGCCCACGCCGCGTCCCCGCCCGCTGACTCGTAGAGGCGCGAGAGCATCGTGGTCACGTCGTCTCCCACGTACCCCGTCTCGGAGAACTGCGTGGCGTCCACGATGAGCGTGGGCACCCCGAGGATCTCCCGGAAGAGCAGCTCCACCAGGAACGTCTTCCCACTGCCGGTGGGGCCCAGGAACAGACAGTTCTCGCGAGTGCCGGGCTCGGGGGCGATGCCCTCCAGGTGGATGCGCCGCAGCCGCTGCAGGTGGCGGTAGGCCAGCACCGACGCCGCGCGCCGGGCCTCCTTCTGGCCACGGTAGCCGAGCCCGGAGAGGCGCTCGTCGATCTCCCGTGGGGAGAGCACCTCCAGCGCGGCGACGCGCTCGCGAACGGACTGGCCATGCTCGAAGGGGAGTGCCTGCAGATGGTCGGGACGTGGGCTCATGAAGTGGGCGGCATCTTTCCGGCAGCGACGGCACCGGACAAGCGTTGCCTGGAGACACTCCCGTTGCCCGGCCGCTCTCGGAGGGGGCGAACACCGTGCAACAGGGCCACCAGTGAACATCTCCCTGCCTCATGGGCTCGGAGGACACGTTCCTCGTGGCGTCAGGGTGGATAAGTAGGTGGACATGGAACGAGCAGAGGACACGCGGGGGCGGACTCATCGCCTGGGCGCATGGGTGGAACCGGGTACGGGTGTCCGGTGGCGCGTCTGGGCCCCCGGACATCACAAGGTCGAGGTGGTGCTGTTCGGCCGGGACGGGCAGCCAGGCTCCTCGCTGCCCATGGCCGACGAGGGCCACGGTTTCTTCTCCACGACACTTCCGGGCGAGGGCGCGGGCGTGCGCTACAAGCTGCGGGTGGATGGCGAGGGTCCCTTTCCGGACCCGTGGAGCCGTTCACAACCGGACGGTGTGCACGGCCCCTCCGAGGTGGTGGTGCCGGACTTCGCCTGGACGGACGCCGCGTGGAAGGGGCCGGACCCGGAGGCCCAGGTCATCTATGAGGTGCACGTGGGCACCGCCACGCCCGAGGGCACCTTCGAGGCCCTCATCCCCCGCCTGCGCTCGCTCAAGGCGCTGGGCATCACCACGCTGGAGCTGATGCCGCTGGCCAGCTTCCCGGGCTCGCGCAACTGGGGCTACGACGGGGTGGACCTCTTCGCGCCCCAGGCGGAGTACGGCGGCCCCCAGGGCCTGCGGCGTCTCATCGACGCGGCCCACGCCGAGGGGCTCGCGGTGCTCATCGACGCCGTCTACAACCACTACGGGCCGGACGGGAACTACCTGCGCTGCTACTCGCCCTACTACTTCACCGGGCGCCATCACACCCCGTGGGGCGAGGCCGTCAACTACGACGGCGAGGGCGCCGAGGTGGTGCGCTCGCTGGTGCTCTCCAACGTGGAGATGTGGATCCGCGACTACCACGCGGACGGGCTGCGGCTGGACGCGGCCCACGCCATCATCGATGACGGCAGGTCCCACCTCCTCACGGAGATCGCCGAGCGCGCGAGGGCCTCGGCCCCCGGACGGCGCGTGGTGGTCATCGCCGAGGACGAGCGCAACGACACGCGCCTGGTGCGTCCGCCCGCCCAGGGCGGCTACGGGCTGGACGGCGTCTGGGCGGATGACTTCCACCACCAGATGCGCCGCGCCTTCGCGGGCGACAGCGAGGGCTACTACCGGGACTACACCGGCAGCGCGGAGGACCTCGCGCGCACGCTGCGGCAGGGGTGGTTCTACGAGGGGCAGACTTCCCAGGTGCATGGCCGTGCCCGGGGCACGCCGGTGGAGGGCACCGAGCCCTGGCGCCTGGTGCACTGCATCCAGAACCACGACCAGGTGGGCAATCGGGCGCATGGCGAACGGCTGGGGGCGGACGTGTCCCCGGCGGCCTTCCGCGCCATGAGCACGCTGCTGCTGCTCTCGCCCTACACGCCGTTGCTCTTCATGGGGCAGGAGTGGAACGCGAGCACGCCCTTCCTCTACTTCACGGACCACAACGCCGAGCTGGGCAAGCTGGTGACGGAGGGGCGGCGCAAGGAGTTCGCCGGCTTCGCGCGCTTCGCCGGTGAGGAGGTGCCGGACCCGCAGGCCGTGGAGACCTTCGCGCGCTCGAGGCTCGACTGGAGCGAGGCCGAGCGGCCGGAGCACGCCGGGGTGCTCGCCCTCTACCGCGAGCTGCTGCACCTGCGCGCCACGGATCCGGCCCTGAGGCACAACCGCCGGGGCCAGTACGACGCACGGCCCCTGGGTGAGCACGCGCTGGTGCTGGAGCGCCGGGGTCCCGAGGGCTCGCTGCAGGTGCTCGTCAACGTGCGCGGCACGCTGGAGCACCGGCTGCCCGCTGGCGCCCGGCTGGTGTTGTGGAGCGAAGCGCCCCGCTTCGGCGGCACCTCGCGCGAGGAGCCGCTGCGAAGCGGGGTCGTCCGGCTCGAGGGGCCCTCGGCCGTGGTGGTGCGCATCACGGGCTGAGCCCCGCTGGAGCCACGTGGGCGGTGTGACTAGAAGGCACCGCCCACGTTGAGGCCGACGTTGATGTTGTTGCCGTCCTGCGCCAGACCCAGGTTCTCGCCGCCGAGGAAGCTGTAGGTCGCGCGCGCGCCGGCCCGGATCGCACCGAACCGGTAGTCGACGCCCGCGGCCAGGGGCACTTCGGTGACGAAGTCATTGTCGAAGATGACCTCCGAGTCGCCGCTCGGGTTGAGCACGCTCACGCCGAAGCCCGCGCCGACGAAGGGCATCAGGTTGCCCTCGCTGCCGAGCTTGGGGCCCACCTTCGCCAGCGCGCCCACGTTGTGCCGCCACAGCGCGCCGTCCAAGTTCTCGAACGGGTTGCGCGAGCCCGCGTAGCCGAGCTCCACGCCCAGCAGGGGCAGGGGCCTCGAGTCGGCCTGGATGCCGAGGGACGCGCCCGCGCCCGTGTTGTCTCCCAGGTCGCCCGTGTATGCGTTCAAGCCGCCGGTCACGGAGATGCCCAGGTCATTGGTGATGCCGCGGTCCGCTCCCCGGTCCGGGTCGTAGATGCGCACGTCGTCCTGGGCGAATGCGGGTAAGGCCAGCAGCGCGGCCGCCGCGGCTGCGCCGAGACCCCAGCTCTTCTTGAAACCCATGGTGTTGCCTCCCTGTGGTCCCCCGTAATCGTTCGGGGGTCTGTCGAAAACTGGACCCGGGGTCCGATGACAGGAAGCGCACCCCTCCTCATCCCTCCCACCCCAGCACCCCCCCAGGCGGCCAGCGCTCCGGTTCCCGGTCTGGCCGAGGCTGGGAACGTGGAAAGTGACTTGCTATACCGCCCCCTCCCCTCCGACCTCTCAGGTCGGTAGGCGAGCAGCCAGCGCAGGGCCTACACGGGTCGCGCGCTGGCGGCCCGACTCCGGGAGTCCATCGGACCGATGCGACTCCATAGGGAGGGGTATGCTCGCAACCACTTGTAATTACTGAGAAATTCTCAGGAATTGATTGGAGGAGCGAGTGTTCCATGGCCAACACTCGGGATGGGTGCCCTGCTGGAAGTCCTGCCGGCGCACCGGTCCCTTCACCGCAAAGGAAGCGACATAGTGATGAATCGACTCCCCTCCCGCCGCCGGCAGCTGGCCGCTTTCGGGCTCGTCTCCCTCGTCACCTTCACCGCGTCCCAGGCCCTGGCGGCCGGTGGCTTCGTCTCCGCCATCGCGAGTGCGGATGACGGCAACACGCCGGCCAATGCCATCGACGGCAGCCTGCCCACCCGTTGGTCCGCGGATGGCCGCGGTCAGTGGCTCCAGGCGGACCTGGGTGCCGTGAAGTCCCTGAGCGCCCTGGACATCGCCTGGTACCGGGGCAACGAGCGGGCCAGCCGTTTCACCATCTCCGTCTCGTCGGACGGCAACACCTTCACGCAGGCGTTCTCGGGCACTTCCTCCGGGACGACGGCCTCCGCCGAGCGTTACACCTTCCCCGCGCAGAGCGCCCGCTACGTGCGCGTGACGGTCGATGGCAACACCATGAACAACTGGGCGAGCATCTCCGAGCTCGCCGCGCCCACCTCCGGCGATCCGGCGCCCACCCCGACGCCCACCCCGACTCCCGAGACGGGCAAGGACGTCTTCGGCGTCACGATGATCTACCCGACGAAGGCGGGCGGCGAGACGTGGTTCCTCAAGGACAACGCGCTGCAGGACTCGCGCTTCGACCCGCAGGACACCATCACGCGCAACGCGGACGGCTCCTGGAAGATGAAGAGCAGCCAGGTGCGCATGCACGCCAAGACCTCCACCGGCTACGACTCGAAGAAGATCCCCACGTATGACCCGGACGTGCTGGCGAGCCGCGGCTACATGCAGGCCGCCAACGACTGGAAGAACGTGGAGATGACCGGCTTCATCAAGGTGAACGCCGCCAGCGACATGAGCGACAACTTCGCCTGGTACGCGCGCGGTGGCCGCCACACCGACTCGCTGGCGTGCGAGGGCTCCTCGTACAAGGGCAGCCTCCACTACGACGGGCGCGCCCGTTGGCAGAAGGAGTCCTGGCACGTGAGCTACGACCAGACCGCGTACAAGACGGCCACCACCTCGCTCAAGGGCCGCTGGGTGGGCTTCAAGTCCATCATGAAGAACACCGCCTACAACGGGAAGCCCGCGGTGAAGCTGGAGCTGTGGCTCAACGACAACGCGGACAAGGTGACCTGGAAGAAGGTCTACGACACCATGGACTACGGGCAGATCGGCGGTGACCTCGATCACTGCGGTGGCTCCGTGGCCGCCGCGCCCATCGTCTGGGGCGGCCCCCTGGCCACCTTCCGCTGGGACAGTGCCTCGGACGTGGACTTCAAGTGGTTGAGCGTGCGTGAAATCACCGAGTAACGAAGGCCTCACCCACGATGGGTGAAGTACCGGGCGCGGGGAGTGTGACTCCCCGCGCCTCTTTCGTTTCCGGGTGCTGGCCGGGTACTCGCGGCTCGGCGGAAGGGGAGGGTAGACTGGTGCTCCGACACACGGTGGGGGGCCCCGTCGTAGAGGATCATCGATGTCCGCCGTGACCCAAGTCAGCCACTCGTCCACCGCCGCCACTTCCGAGAATCATGGGGACGCCCTGCTGAGCGCCCTGGCCGAGGTGGAGCGGGCGAGCCCGGATGGCAGCCTGGTGCTGAGGGTCGTGCGGGACGCCGCCGGGGCCATCGCCGATTTCGAGTGCGTGTTCATCAACGCCGCCGGGGAGCAGGTGACGCGGCGGGTGGCCGGTCCGCTCCTGGGGCGGCGGATGTTGGAGGTCTTCCCCACCGAGAAGGCCCGGCAGCACTTCGCCATGTACCGCCAGGTGGTGGAGTCGGGGCAGCCGTGCGTGCTGGAGGTGATGCTGCCCGAGGACGAGGGGATGTGGCTGCGCATCACCCTGACGCGGTTCCAGGATGGCGTGCTGGTGCGCTTCCAGGACATCTCCCCGAGCAAGCGCTCGGAGCGGGAGCGGGACACGCTGCTCGTGCAGGAGGTCACGGGACGTCTGGAGGCGGAGGCGCTGGCGCGGGAGCGAGCGGGAGAGCTGAACGCGGCGCGCGAGAGGCTGGTGCAGACGGAGCGGCTGTCGGTGGCCGGGCAGCTCGCGGCGGGGGTGGGGCATGAAATCAACAACCCGCTGGCCTTCGTGACGGGCAACCTGCACGTGGCGCTCGAGCAGTTGTCGGTGGCGGCGCGGGAGCTGGGGCCCACGGTGGCCGAGCGGTTGAAGGACACGGTGCATGCGCTGGAGGATGCCCGCCGGGGCGCCGAGCGCATCCGCACCATCGTGAAGGACCTGAGGACGCTGGCGCGGGCGGACGAGACGCGGCTGGGGCCGGTGGACGTGCACGCGGCGCTGGAGTTCAGCGTGTCGCTGGCGATGCCGCACCTGCGCCACCGGGCCCAGGTGGAGCGCCGTTACGGCGTGGTGCCGCCGGTGCGGGCCAACGAGGCGAAGCTGGGGCAGGTGTTCCTCAACCTGCTCGTCAACGCGGCGCAGGCCATCCCCGAGGGAGACGTGACGCGCCACCGGGTCTCGCTGGTGACGCGGCGGGAGGGCGAGCGGGTGGTGGTGGAGGTGCGTGACACCGGCGTGGGCATGACCCCGGAGGTGCTGGCGCGCATCTTCGAGCCCTTCTTCACCACCAAGGATCAGGGAGAGGGGACGGGGCTGGGGCTCTCCATCTGCCTGGGCATCATCCATTCGATGGAGGGCGAGCTGAAGGCGGAGAGCGAGCCGGGACGGGGCAGTACGTTCCGGGTGGTGCTGCCGGTGAGCGAGGTTCTGGATGTCATGGCCGTGCCGACGCCGGCGCGGACGATGGCGGACGTGCAGGCGCGCAAGCGGGTGCTGATCATCGACGACGAGCCGGGCATCGGCTCGGTGATGAGGCGAATCCTCGGGCGGGTGCACGAGGTGGTGGTGGTGCAGAGCGGCCGCGAGGCGCTGGCGGTGCTGGAGAAGGACGACGGCTTCGACCGCGTGTTCTGCGACCTGATGATGGCGGATCTGACGGGGATGGACCTGTACGCGCGGCTGGTGGAGACGCGGCCCGAGTGCCTGTCACGTTTCGTCTACATGACGGGAGGCGGGTTCACGGACCGGGCGCGGGACTTCCTCAAGCAGGTGTCGGCGCCGCGCATCGACAAGCCCTTCGAGGCGGAGGTCATCCGGGCGTTGGTGGCGCAGGCTCCGCCGAGGCGCGCGACATAAAAGGCTGGGGTGGGGGCGTGGGGGCGTCTATATGGGCGCCCCATGGAAGCTCTCGAGCGTTTCTTCCTCATCCGTGAGCGGGGCTCGTCCGTGGGGACGGAGCTGCGCGCGGGCCTGGTGACGTTCCTGACCATGGCCTACATCCTGCTGGTCAACCCGCAGATTCTGTCCGAGGCGGGGATGCCGGTGGCGGATGTGACGGTGGCCACGGCCCTGGGAGCGGCGTTCGGCACGCTGCTGATGGGGGTGTACGCGAAGTTCCCGTTCGCGCTGGCACCGGGCATGGGGCTGAACGCGTACTTCACCTATGGGGTGGTGAAGGGGCTGGGGGTGGACTGGCGCTTCGCGCTGACGGCGGTGTTCGTCGAGGGCCTGCTGTTCATCGTGCTGTCGTACGGAGGAATCCGGACGATCATCCTCAATGCGATTCCGGCACCCATCAAGCTGGCCACGACGACGGGCATTGGCCTGTTCCTGGCGCTCATCGGGCTGAAGAACGCGGGGCTGGTGGCGGACAGCCCGGCGACGCTGGTGCAGCTGGGGGTGTTGCACGCGCCGGTGCCGCTGCTGGCATTGGCGGGGCTGGTGCTCATCGGGGCGTTGATGTCGCGGAAGGTGCAGGGGGCGTTGTTGATAGGCATCGCGGTGGTGGCGGTAGCGGCGTGGGGGCTGGGGCTGGCGAAGGCGCCGGAGTCGTTCGTGAGCGTGCCGGGGCTGCCGCGCGAGACGTTCTGGGCGTTCGACTTCTCGCAGGTGCTGACGGGGAAGTTCCTGACGGTGATGCTGGCGTTCCTGTTCGTGGACGTGTTCGACACGGCGGGCACGCTGTTGGGAGTGGGGCGTATCGGAGGCTTCCTGAAGCCGAACGGTGAGCTGCCGGGAGCGGGCCGGGGCTTCATGGCGGACGCGGTGGGAACGGTGGCGGGGGCGGCGTTCGGCACGAGCACGGTGACGTGCTACATCGAGTCGGCGGCGGGCGTGGAGGAGGGTGGGCGCACGGGACTGACGGCGGTGGTGGTGTCGGTGCTGTTCCTGCTGTCGCTCTTCTTCGTACCGACGCTGGCGGCGATTCCGCCGGTGGCGACGGCGCCGGTGCTGGTGGTGGTGGGGGCGCTGATGATGAGTGGAGCGCGCGAGCTGGATTGGAGCCGGATGGATGACGCGCTGCCGGCGTTCCTGACGATCGCGCTGATGCCTTTCACCTACTCCATCGCGAACGGAATCAGCGCGGGCATCGTGTCCTACGCGGCGCTGAAGCTGTTGTCGGGACGTCCGCGCGAGGCGCACCCGGTGGTGTACGTGCTGGCGGTCCTGCTGGTGCTGCACTACGCCACGGGAGGGGGAGCCTGAAAAAGCTGCTCTGTCGTAGGCACCTGGATGCCCTTGGAGCGCCTACCGCTGCCTCATGCTTGCCGTTCCTGCTCGTCTCCGCGCACGTCATGAATGATGGGCGCGTCGCTGGTTCGCTTCGATGATGACTTTGAGGATCATGAGGAGGTCGAACACATCCTTGAACTTCCCTTGAGGACCTCGACTTCCGGCCATACGGATGAACCGGAAACCGTCTCTTGTACGGACCCTGACGCCAACAGCCTCATTCTTCGAGGGCGGCGATTCGCAGTCGATGATGTCGTCGAGCGCAATTCGGACGATCTGCTGCTTCTCGAGGGCATAGATGGCCTTGTCGGTGAACGCGACGAGAGATTCTTCCCAGGGAGGCGGATTCTTGTACCAACCTACCAGTGATTCTCCGGCGGGCAGTTCCATGGACAGTGGGGCCGCGGAATGTCCATCGGACACTTTGAAGGCGGTCGATTCCTTCATGTTGCGACGAATCAGCGCGGCTATCATCAAAGCCATCAGGTCCCTCCGAGAATGAAAGTGGCGGTATCCCTTCCGCCAACATTACGCCGCGACACGAGCGCTCGTATCCGGGAAGAGGATGTCGCGCAGTGCCATCTCGCTCCGCGGGTAACCACCCATACCCGGTGCGCTCGGCGACGCGAGGCACGACTCGTTGGGAGGCGACGAACTCATCGGCCATCGGGCCTCCACGTCGCCGAGCACCGCTCGGGCGCGCGAGGGGGCTCGCGTCAGCACCACGGGGCGCTCCAACCGCGCCACCAGTCTCCGCCCGAGGTAGCCCGTGTAACGGCGGACGGGGAAGATGGTCGAGTTCGAGTATCTGACCATCCATCAGGGCCGCCTGGGGTCCGGGGAGGCAGGCATGGGTTGGCGGAGCCTGTCGCCGGACGCAGCTTCCCGGCAGGAGGTGGGCCATGCGCTCACGGACCGTACTCGCCGGGCTGACCGTGGCCATGTGCGCCTTCGGCGCGCTGGCGGAGGACCCCACGCCACCGGAGCTGAAGGCGATCGAGGAGAAGGCCACGCCCGGGGATCAGTTCACCCAGCAGGAACGCGGCTCCATCCTCGGCACGGTGAAGGGGGCCACCGGCAACGTCATCACCCTCGACGTGGGCCCGAGGGAGCCACTGGTCCAGGTGGTCGTGAAGGACGAGGACAGGCTGCCGATCCGTCAGGACGGGGGACAGGGCTCGCTCACCCTCGAGCAGCTCCAGGAGGGCATGCCCGTCCGCACCTGGTTCCGAGGCGAGGGCGGCGTCCGGGTCGCCACGTCCATCGAGGTATTGCCCCCGCGCGCCCAGGCTCCCCGGAAGTGAGGCGCCTCTCCTAACGCGCGTTGGGGAAGGTCTCGAAGGGCCACTCGCGCCGCTCCGTCTCGTGGCCGAGCCAGCGGTCCGCGAGCCGCTGCGCGAGCCTCCACGGCTCCCCGCCGGCACGATTCGTCAGGACGATGACCGTGAGCCGCTGCTCCGGGTACTTCACGATGGCGTTGGTGAAGCCACTCGTCTCGCCATGATGGGAGAGACGCATCCGTCCCCCGTCCTCATCGACGAACCAGCCGAACCCATAACGCGCGGACGCGCCATCCGGCAGCGTCGGCGGCGTCCACGCGAGCCGCTGGGTGTCCGCACGGACGAGCGTGTGCGCGTCCAGCGCCGCGTCCCAGGCCACCAGCTCCGCCACGGACGAGTAGATGCCACCATCTCCCAGCACCGCGCTGGTGGGGCTCTGGTCTCTCGGGCGGAAGCCGTTCGCATCGGCCACGTAGCCGTAGGCGCGCCGTGCCACCGTCGAGATGCCCTCCTCATGGGCGACCGTCGAGCGCATGCCGAGCGGGGCGAAGATGCGCTCGTGCAGGAACCGGGCGAAGGGCATTCCGCCCACCCGCTCCACGACGAGGGCGAGCACCGCGTAGCCGGAGTTGCTGTAGCGCACCGCGCTCCCGGGCGGGAAGTACGTGCGGTCGGCGCGGGAGAGCAGCTCGAGGACGTCCCTGTCCTTCACCTGCACGGTCTGGGTGTCCGGGACGAAGGCCTCGTAGTCCCAGATGCCCGAGGTGTGGTGGAGCAGGTGCCGGATGCGGACCTCGCGCAGGTACGCCGGGAAGCCGGGGAGCACGTCGGCCACGCGGTCGTCGTAGCGGAGCTTGCCTTCCTCGGCCAGGAGCATGATGGCGGTGGCCGTGAACTGCTTGGAGAGCGAGGCCAGGCGGTACTGGGTCTCCGGCGTGGCCCGGGTGCGCGTCTGGAGGTCCGCCAGTCCGTAGGCGCGGCTGAGCACGACCCGCCCTTCGTGGATGACCACGACGCTGGCGCCAGGCGCCTCCGGGGTGTCATGGGCGGCGAAGATCGCATCCACGGCGTGCGCGTCCGCGGCCGGGAGCGCCCGGGTGCTCGACGTGGCTCCGGCGCATCCCAGCATCACGGCGAAGAGGACGGGGAGCGCGAGGGAAGGGGCGGTGAGGTTCGGCATGGCCGGGAGTCGTACCACCCGCGCGCGAGCACGGGGACTCCCGGAGCGCGCCTCAACGGTCCGTCTTGATGCCCAGCGGCGAGGCCGAGGGGCGGCGGGGCTTCTGTACCGCGGGCTTCGGCGTGAGCTTCACCGAGACCTCGGGTGCGTCCCCGGCGGACACCGGGCGTGACACCGGCTCGTAGCCATCCAGCTTCAGGGCGAGCATCACCGGTGGCGCGTTCGTGGTGAGCGGCAGTTCCAGCGGCGTCTCTCCATGCTGCTTCCCATCCACCACCACCACCGCGCCCGACGGCTCCGAGAGCACCTTCAACGTCACCGCTTGCGGCGCCGGGGCCCGCTCGGGCTGCGTGGGTGGGGTGGGTTGGGCCACCGGAGGGTGCTCCGGCATGGGCGCGAGGGACTCCGCGGGCGTGGAGCGCAGGAAGACGAGCGCGACTCCCGCGCTGATGAGCAGCGCGCCCAGTCCGGCCACCATCGGCACCACCGGCATGCGCCGCCGCCGCGTGACGGGGAGGGGACTGATGGACAGCGTGGGCCGGGAGGCGACCAGCGTGATGGGCCTGGGCGGTGAGACGGCCGGGGTCCCCGTCTGCGAGGGGGGAGAGCCGGGCGGGGGCGGGAGCGGAGGCCGCTGCGACTGCGAACGGACGCTGCTGCGGGACGGATTGGTCTTCGCGTCCAGGTCCGTGTCCTCGGCGAGCTGGTCCAGGTTGGCCGGGTCCGACTCGCGCGCGATGCGCTCCGCGTACACCTCCCGCAGGAAGGCGGACAGGTGCGCGTTGCTGGCCGGCAACCGCTGCTGGAGGATGTAGTCCTCGATGGCCAGCCGGAAGGCCCCGCAGTCCGGGTAGCGCTCCTGCGGCGTGGGCGCCAGCGCCTTGAGCACCAGCTCGTCGAGGCCCGGCGGCAGCTTGGGGTTGAGCTGCGAGGGCTTCGCCACCTGGCAGTCCCGCACCAGCCGCAGCGTCATCATGTCCGACTCGCCCTTGAAGAGGCGCCGGCCCGTCAGCAACTCCCACAGCACCACACCCAGGGCGAACAGATCACTCCGCGCGTCCACCGGCTGGCCATTGGCCTGCTCCGGCGACATGTACGGGTACTTGCCCTTGAGCACTCCGGTGGCCGTGTGCGACGCGCTGCCCACCGCCTTGGCCACTCCGAAGTCGATGACCTTCACGCCTCCGTCGAAGCCCACCAGGATGTTCTGCGGCGACACGTCCCGGTGCACCAGCTGCAGCGGCCGGCCCTGGGGGTCTCTCGCCTGGTGCGCGTAGTGCAGCCCCGCGGCCGCCTCCGCGATGATGCGCAGCACCAGCCCCACCGGCAGCGGTCTGCTCAGCGAGCGCGCGAACTTCTCCATCCGGCGCACGTCGTCGCCCTGCACGTACTCCATGGCCAGGCAGTGCCGGCCGTCGATCTCCGTCAGCTCCAGGATGGTGATGAGGTTGGGATGCGCCAGCCGCGCCACCAGCCTCGCCTCCTCCAGGAACATCTCGAGGAAGTCCTCATCCTCGGCCAGGTGCGGCAGGATGAGCTTGAGGACGACGAGCCTCTCCAGCCCAGATCCCTTCTCCAGCGCGAGGAACACCTGTCCCATCCCGCCGGAGGCGATCTTGCGCAACAACTGGTACTTGCCGAAGGGGACTGCCATGGCGCGTCACGATAACCCGGGTTCCAAGAATCCGCGAATGTCCAATTCGTGACTTGTTCGAGTAGGCAGGCGGGCAAGCATCGGACGGGTGGTCATGCTTTCAATTTGTAACCAGATTGCAATGCAGCCCAGGCCACGCCGGTAGCAAACACCGCGAGGGCCAGAAGGATTCCGCTGCCCAGCAAAGGGGAGAAGCCGCTGGTGCCCAGCATCCCGTAGCGCAGCCCCTCCACCATATAGACCATGGGGTTGAAGAGGCTGAGGTGGTTCCACGGCGAGGGCAGCGTGCGCACCGAGTAGAAGATGCCGCCCAGGAAGGTGAGCGGCAGCATCACGAAGGTGGGGAAGAAGTTGATCTGCTCGAACTTCTCGGCCCACACCGCCGCGAGCACCCCCAGCACGCTGAAGGTGTAGGAGGAGAGCAGCAGGAAGAAGAGGGTGGCGGGCGCGTGCTCCAGGCGGAAGCCGGTGAAGAGCGTGGCCACGGCCCAGGTGAGCCCGCCCACCATCAGCCCGCGCACCATGGCTCCGCCGATGAAGCCGGCCATCAGCTCCAGGGGCCCCAGGGGCGCCACCAGCAGGTCCACCACCGTGCCTTGAATCTTGGTGATGAACAGCGAGGAGCTGCTGTTGAGGAAGGCGTTGTTGGCCAGGCCCAGGAAGACGAGGCCCGGGACGATGAAGGACAGGTACGGCACGCCCTCGACCTCGTGCACGCGCCCGGAGAGCGAATAGCCGAAGACGAGGAAGTAGAGCGAGGTGCTGATGAGGGGCGAGAGGACGGTCTGGCCCGGCACGCGCATGAAGCGCCGGACCTCCTTCGCCAGCAGGGTCTTCATCCCGATGGTGTTCATGGTGTCGTCGAGGCGGAGGCGGCGGGCTTGCCGCGCAGGATGTCGATGAGGATGTCCTCGAGGCGCGAGTGGCGCGTCTCCACGTTGTTGACGGGCAGGCCCTGCGTGTAGAGGGCGCGGAGGATGTCGCTGGCGGGAGCGCAGCCCTCGCGCTCGGCGTAGGTGAGGGTGGAGCCATCGGCGGAGAGTACGGCCCCCATCTGACGCGTGGACTCGGGGAGCACGGCGACGGCGTCGGTGAAGGTGACGACGAGCCGCTTCTCGCCCAGCCGGCGCAGCAGCGCCTTCTTGTCCTCCACCAGCAGCAGCTTGCCCTCGTTGATGACGCCCACGCGGTCAGCCAGCTCCTCGGCCTCCTCCAGGTAGTGCGTGGTGAGGACGATGGTGGTGCCCTCGGAGGCCAGCTTGCGCACGTACGTCCACAAGTCCCGGCGCAGCTCCACGTCCACGCCCGCGGTGGGCTCGTCCAGGAAGACGAGCTTCGGCTTGTGCACCAGCGCCTTGGCGATGAGCAGCCGGCGCTTCATTCCGCCCGACAGCGCGCGCGTGAGCGAGTCCGCCTTGTTCTGAAGGTTGAGCGCGGTGAGGACCTCCTGTACCCGCGCCTCGTCCCGGTGCTGCCCGTAGAAGCCCTGCTGGATGTGGAGCGACTCGGCCACCGTGAAGAAGGGGTCGAAGTTGATCTCCTGCGGCACCAGCCCCACCTCGTAGCGCGGGCGCACCGGATCTTCGTCCAGGTCCTTGCCGAAGAGGATGATCTTCCCGCTCGTCTTCTTCACCAGCCCGCACACCGAACCGATGAGGGTCGTCTTGCCGGCGCCGTTGGGGCCGAGCAGGGCGAAGATCTCCCCGGGGCGGATGCTGAGGTTGACGTCGGAGAGGGCCGTGAGCTTGCCGCCGTAGGTCTTCGTGAGACCTCGGAGCTCGAGCGCGGGGGTGGAGGACATGATGGGATGCGCCTTTACCACCACCGGGGCTCACGGAAAGGCCTGACTGCATTACAATGGGGCTGCAATGCTGACCGTGAAGGAGCTGAGGACACTGGCGGTGCGCCTGACGGAGCCGTTCTTCTGTCAGCAGGTGGGTCCGTTCGCGCTGGTGCAGAAGCCGCCCAGGCCGGTGGTGGAGCAGATGGCGATGCGGCTGGGGGCTCAACGCACGGTGCTGGGCCCCGGCATGGGCAGCCTGGAGGCGCTTCAGGTGTCGATGCTGTTGAATTTCGACCTGTTGCAGGTGGCGACGCTGCCCCCGCTGCGCTCCCAGGACTCGCTGGCGGTGGGGCGGTTGCCGAGCTGTGACCTGGTCATCAACGACCCGTCCGTGTCCAAGCACCACGCGGAGCTGCGCTGGTACGGGCCGGCCTCCAGCTGCCGCGTGAGGGACCTGCGCTCCACCAACAGCACCTTCCGCAATGGCCAGCCCCTGGTGCCCGAGCGGGAGTACCTCCTGAGGGACGGGGACCTGCTGCGCTTCGGGAACGCGGATTTCGCCTTCTTCCTGGCGAAGTCGCTCCACCTCCGGCTGCTGCGCAGTGGCCCCACGCCGATGGCCCCCGCGGTGGGCCCCGGCCGGCGCGGCATCCCGCCTGGGGAGTAGGGGGGCAGGTCATCTCCGGGGGAGGGGGGAGGACTCCGAGGACGTGACGCGTGGTACGGGCTGTTCTCACGCGGAAGAGGCGGAAGCCCGGGAAAGACATGTCCGGGAAGAGCGGGAGCTCGGCCGAGCGCCTTGAGCCCGCCGCGGCACCCTGCTATCCGCCACCGTCCCCGTCACCGAGTTGGAGGCAGAAAGAGCACGATGGCCCAGAACTTCATCTTCACCATGCAGGACCTGCGGAAGGTCAAGGGCGGCAAGGAGATCCTCAAGGGCATCTACCTGTCCTTCTTCCCGGGAGCGAAGATCGGCGTCATCGGTCCGAACGGCTCCGGTAAGTCGACGCTGCTGCGCATCATGGCGGGCGTGGACAAGGAATTCTTCGGCGTGGCCAAGCCGGACCCGAGCGCACGTGTGGGCTACCTGGCACAGGAGCCGCAGCTCGACAACTCGCTGGACGTGAAAGGCAACGTGGAGCTGGGCCTCAAGCAGGTGCGTGCGCTGCTGGACCGCTTCAACGAGGTGAGCGCGAAGTTCGCCGAGCCCATGGACGACGCGGCGATGGAGAAGCTGCTGGCCGAGCAGGGCCGGTTGCAGGATGCCATCGACGCCTGCAACGGCTGGGAGTTGGATCGGACCCTGGAGATGGCGATGGACGCGCTGCGTCTGCCGCCCGGGGACGCGGATGTGACGAAGCTGTCCGGCGGTGAGAAGCGCCGCGTGGCGCTGTGCAGGATTCTGCTGGAGAAGCCGGACCTGCTGCTGCTGGACGAGCCCACCAACCACCTGGACGCCGAGAGCGTGGCGTGGCTGGAGCAGGCCCTGAAGGAGTACAAGGGCACCATCGTCTGCATCACGCACGACCGGTACTTCCTCGACAACGTGGCGGAGTGGATTCTGGAGCTGGACCGCGGCGAGGGAGTGCCCTGGAAGGGCAACTACTCGAGCTGGCTGGACCAGAAGCAGAAGCGGCTGGAGCTGGAGGAGAAGTCGGAGAGCGCGCGGCAGAAGACGCTCAAGCGCGAGCTGGAGTGGGTGCGGGCCTCGCCCAAGGCGCGCCAGGCGAAGAGCAAGGCGCGTATCGCGGCGTACGAGGATCTGCTCAACCAGACGCAGGAGAAGAGGGATCCGACGGGCGAGGTGACGATTCCGCCCGGGCCGAAGCTGGGTGGCCTGGTGGTGGAGGCCAAGGGGCTGCGCAAGGCGTACGGGGACCGGCTGCTGGTCGACGAGCTGAACTTCAAGCTGCCGCCGGGCGGCATCGTGGGAATCATCGGGCCGAACGGCGCGGGCAAGACGACGCTGTTCCGGATGCTCACGGGAGTGGAGAAGCCGGACGCGGGCGAGCTGCGCATCGGCGAGACGGTGAAGATGGCGTACGTGGACCAGAGCCGCGACGCGCTGGACGGGGACAAGAGCGTCTTCGACGAGGTGAGCGGCGGGCTGGACTACATCGACCTGGGCCGTGCGGGACAGATTCCGAGCCGTGCGTACCTGGCGGGCTTCGCGTTCAAGGGACAGGACCAGCAGAAGCGGGTGAAGGACCTGTCGGGCGGCGAGCGCAACCGGGTGCACCTGGCGAAGATGCTGAAGAGTGGCGGCAACGTGCTGCTGCTGGACGAGCCCACGAACGACCTGGACGTGGAGACGCTGCGGAGCCTGGAGGACGCGCTGCTGAACTTCGCGGGGTGCGCGGTGGTGATCAGCCACGACCGGTGGTTCCTGGACCGCATCGCGACGCACATCCTGGCGTTCGAGGGAGACAGCCGGGCGTTCTTCTTCGAGGGCAACTTCCAGGACTACGAGGCGGACAAGAAGAAGCGGCTGGGGGCGGAGGCGCTGGAGCCGCACCGCATCCGCTACCGTCCGCTCACGAGGAGCTGAGCTTCCACGAAGCACCCACCCCCTCCCTCTCCCTCTGGGAGAGGGTCGGGGTGAGGGTATCGGAGGTCCCAGGTTCACGGCTGTGGAAGTCCCCTCTCCCTCTGGGAGAGGGCTAGGGTGAGGGTCCACGAGCCACTCGCCGTTCATCCTGAACTACCTCGACCCGAAGGAGGTCCGGATGACCTTGCTCGCGGAGAACGGCTTCGCCCGCTGCGAGAAGCTGACGGCCCACCCCGAGTTCGAGCGCTGGAAGGACATGATGAGCCCTGGCGAGTTCTGGAGCACGGTGGGTGAGTCCTGGCTGGAGAAGGTGGGCGAGCCCGCGAGCCATGAAGCCCAGGAACGCGGAGGAGGCGGCCCGGCTCGAAGCCGAGAGACAGCGGCTCTCTTTTCATCCTGTTCGCGAGGCACACCAACTGACCGCGCGTGAGCATGGCGCCAAGAAAGACGCCAAGGTCGCCCTGGAGGCCCTCACTCTAGGTGACGGGGAGCGCGTGCGCGCATGCCTGGAGGAAACGTCCCTCTCGGTGCTTGATGAGCGCGGTGGGAAGACGGGCCTCTCCGCATACCTGAAGGAGGTTCGCGAGCGGCTCGTTCCCGTGCTCGGTGGACGAGCCCCGGGCTCCTGAGCACTGGCGGGGGGACGGGAGCACCCGTGTTCAGTCCGGGTAGACCCTCACCCCAGCCCTCTCCCAGAGGGAGAGGGGGCATACACGGTTGGTTGCCCAAGGGCCGGGTACCCTCACCCCGGCCCTCTCCCGGCGGGAGAGGGAGGGCGGGTGTGCGGGTTCTCACCTCCGCTCGGGCCTGAATGTGGGCCGCGTCCCGGGTCGCGCTATGGTGCTCCCGTCGCGCAGGAGGCCCGCCCGAGCCCGCCCATGAACGTCGTCTTCATCTCCCCTCACTTCCCCCCTCAGTTCTTCCACTTCGTCACCGCCCTGCGCGAGCGCGGTGTCAATGTCCTGGGCATCGGCGATACCCCCTACGACTCCCTCCGCCACGAGCTGCGCGAGTCCCTCTCCGAGTACTTCTTCACCCCCAACCTCAACGACTACGACGCCCTCCTGCGCGCCACCGGCTACCTCACCTGGCGCCATGGCCGTATCGATCGCATCGACTCCCTCAACGAGACCTGGCTCGAGGTCGAGGCCCGTCTCCGTCAGGACTTCCACGTCCCCGGCCTCCTCCCCGCCGACATCGCCCGCCTGCGCACCAAGCTCGGCATGCACGATGTCTTCAAGAATGCCGGCGTCCCCCACCCCGATGGCATCCCCGTCAAGGACGCCGCCGGAGTGAAGGCCTTCGCCACGAAGGTCGGCTACCCGCTCGTCCTCAAGCCCGACGTGGGTGTTGGCGCCGCCCGCACCTTCAAGGTCTCCTCCGACGCCGACGTCGACGCCGCCCTCTCCGCGCCCCTCCCCGGCTACGTGGCCCAGGCCTTCGTCCGCGGCACCATCGTCACCTATGACGGGCTCGTGGACCGCGACGGCCACATCGTCTTCCGCCTCAGCCACGAGTACAGCGACGGCGTCATGGAGGTCGTCCTCGAACAGCGCGACATCTCCTTCTGGAGCCTCAAGGAGATTCCTCCCGCGCTCGAGACGCTCGGCCGCCGTGCCGTGGCCGCGCTCGGCCTGCGCGAGCGCTGGTTCCACCTCGAGTTCTTCCGGCTCTCCGATGGCAGCTACGTCGCCCTCGAGGCCAACCTGCGTCCGCCCGGCGGCTACATGACGGACATGATGAACTACGCGTGCGACATCGACGTGTACCGGCTCTGGACCCGCATCCTCACCGGCGATGACGTGCGCGACTTCCGTTACACGCCTCGCTACCACGTCTGTCACACCGCCCGGCGCGCCTCCAAACGCTACCGCTACTCCCACTCCGAGCTGGTGGCGAAGCTCGGCGATGCGCTGCTGATGCATCGCGAGATGCCCTCCGTCTTCCACAGCGCCATGGGCAACGAGATGTACCTCACCCGCCACGACAGCCTCGCCGCCACCCAGGACGCCGTTCGCCTCATCCAGGCCACGGCCTGACGGCCCTCAGCGCTCCTTCCAGCTGAGGAGGTACGTGGTGCCCTCCTCCTCCCTGTGCACGATGACCACCCGTGGCTCCTCCGCGCCGCTCACCCTCAGGAAGCTGGTGAAGAGCTCCTCGGCATAGCCCGGCGCGTCCAGCACCGAGTTCATCCACATCTCGTACCTGCTCGGCCCCAGCTCCTTGAGCTGCACCTCGGTGTAGTTGTCCGAGGAGCGCAGCGCCTGCACCATCCTGTGCACCGTGCGCTTGGGCCCGAGCAGCCGCAACAGCCGCAGCAGCGCGCGGCCCACCAGCGTCTGGCCGTAGCCCTCCACGTGCCGCGCCGCCAGCTGGCGGAAGGCCTCCTCGCGAGGCACTCCCGGGTACACCTCCGCGATGATGATGTGGAGGCAGTGCTTCCACATGTCCAACCGGTAGGCCGGCAACAGCGGCCGATCCAGATCCAACCCCGCCTGGCGCAGGCGCTCCCGCATGCGCGGCGTCACCCGCTCTCCCACTCCGTGCCGGAGCAGACCCTCCACCACCTGGACGAAGACCATCCGGTCTTCCCCCTTCACTTCGCGGGGCCGCATCCGGACCTCGTCACCCGAGCAGCCAGCGCATGGCGAACGGAAGCCGCCGCTGCCAGTCCCGCTCGTGGTGCTGGCCTTCCGGCTCGAGCACCAGCGCCACCTCGTGGTCGGCGTAACCCAGCCCCTTGAGGTGGAAGTAGAAGTCGCGCGTGGCCTCGCCGTAGGGCAGCGGGACGCCACCCGGGTCGATCCACTCGTGCGTCCCGGCGTCCAGGTAGATGCGCGTCCAGCGCCGCGAGTGCGCCGTCCAGTGCTGGAACAGCTTGTACTGGCTCCACATCACCGAGGGCGACAGCGCCCCGATGCGGCCGAACACCTCGGGGTTCCTCCAGCCCAGGTAGAGCGACATCAGCCCGCCCAGCGATGAGCCCATGATGCCCGTCCACTCGGGGCCCTGGCGCGTCCGGTAGACGCCATCGACGTAGGGCTTGAGCGTCTCGACGAGGAAGCGCGAGTAGGCCTCGCCACCGCCGTTCACGTTGACGCTCGGATCGTCCCAGGGCGAGTACTCCCTCATGCGCCCCGGGCCCGAGTCGATGCCCACGATGATCCATGGCTCCTGGCCCTCGCCCACCATGTGCTCCAGGACGAGGTTGGCGCACCAGGTGTCGAAGAGGGCCGACTCGGGATGCGCGAAGACGTTCTGCCCGTCGTGCATGTAGAGGACGGGGAAGCGGTGGTGGGGGGCCTGGTCGTACCCTTCCGGCGTGTAGATGCGCACGGTGCGGGCGAAGCCCTCCTGGGGGGAGGCGAAGTCTCGGATGATGTGCACGTGACCCATGGGGGGACGCCGACGAGCGGCTGGGTTCGAAGATAGATGGCCCGGCGCTCCCGGCCAACCCTCTCGCGGATGTCCTCGCTACGCCCGAAGTGTGGGTCCGCGTCGGTCCGGGTCCGCTGTCTGGATGGCTGTCCCCCTCCGGGACACCTCGCAGGTGGGGTCTCCGAGGTGTCCTCGTTGGTCTCCTTCGTGCAGAGCGCCGGCTCCGTGCGACACGCCTGCCTGTTTGCCCTGCTGATTGCCTGCACCCTCCTCGCCGCGCCGGGCGCGCGCGCCGAGCCATACGAGGCCGGGCTCGCCATCGACGACGAGACGGACCTGCGAGCGCTCTTCGAGGACGGGGTGCTGTCGCGGGAGAGCTTCGACACGCTGCTGGACCTGCTGCGCACGGGGGTGGACCTCCGCACGGCCACGCGCGAGGCGCTGTACTCGTTGCCGGGCCTCACCTGGGCGCAGGTGGATGCGCTCCTCGCGTACCGGGCGCGGCGGGAGGGGGTTTTCTCGCCGGGAGAGCTGGTGGAGGCCGGGGTGCTCTCCGCGGCGGAGCTCCGCCGGCTGAGGCCCTTCCTGGTGGAAGAGGCGCGCGGGGCGTGGGACGTCTCCGGGCGGCTGCGCCTGCTGACCGCGTACGCCGCGGCGGATGCGTTGGTACCTCCGGTGCTGCTCCAGGGCCAGGCCGAGGGCCCCCTGGGCTTGCGAGGTGGAGGCGTGCTCTCGCTCACCCGGCGGCGCCTGGGCTCCGTGCGCCTGGACTCGCGACGCCGCGTGCTGGTGGCCGAGCTCCCCAGCGTGACGCCCCGTGCGCCGAAATTCCACGTGCGCTGGGCGGGCGAGCACGCCTCGGTGCTGGTGGGCACGTACCGGTTGGGCTTCGGACAGCGACTCACCCTCGACACCACGGGCCGTCCGGCGCCGGAGGGCTTCGTTCCCGATGAGAGCTTCCTCACGCCTGGCACTCCCGAGAAGCGCTGTGTGTTGTCGGGAACGGGCGCATGCGTGGGCGAGGAGGCCCAGGGCCGCGTCACCCCGGACTTCGGCTGGACGGAAGGCTTTCGCGGCGTGGTGGGCACCGTGCACGGGCAGGTGGAGGGACTGGAGCTGTCCCTCACCGGCTTCGGCTCGCACCAGTCGCGCGACCTCTCCCAGTACGAGCTGTTCGACCGGAAGGACTGCCAGGGCTCGCGCACGGAGGGGTGCCGGGCGCCGGAGGTGCTCGCCGTGCTCCCCGGGAAGCAGGTGCCGGGGCCCGCGCGCTTCGTCTCGCGCACCCTGCCGGACGTGTTCCACGAGGTGGCCGGGGGCGGCCATGTCTCCCTGGGTGTCTCTCCTCGCACCCGGGTGGGGGTGACGGCCTGGGGAGCCTGGCCGGTGTGGGCGGTGGAGGGCGCGGTGCTCGACTTCCGGGAGAGCGCTCGCTACCCCATGGGTGGCGGTTACGGCGCGGTGGGCGCGGATGCCGCATGGGGCCTCGGGCCGGTGGACCTCTTCTTCGAGGGCGCGCGGAGCTTCGCGGGCCTTTCCGGACAGCCGCGCGGAGGTTTCGGCGCCGTCCAGCGCACCGTGCTCGGAGACCCGGGCCAGGAGTGGGAGCTGACGCTGCGCTACTACGGGCGGGACTTCGACAACCCCTACAGCCGCGCCGTCTCCAGCCCCGACGAGTCCGAGGGCCTGCGCGCGAGCAACGAGCTGGGTGCCCGGCTGCGCTACCTGCACCGCACGGTGGAGGGGGCGTGGCGGCTCTCGGGTCGGGTGGACGTGTGGACGCAGCCTCCCGGTGGCGAGGCGCCCGGCGTCTTCCACCTGCGCACCTCCGCCCGGGTGGACTTCACGGGTGTACCGGAGCTCCAGCCCTCGGTGTGGGTGGAGCATCGCAACAAGGACCTCGGGCGCAACGGGCCGGAGCTGTGCTTCGAGGGCAATGACGGGACCCTGTCCACCGGAGAGCCGATTCCCTGCGCGGGTGAGCAGTACGGCGTCGCGGGACGCGTGCGGCTCGAGGCCTCCGAGGCGCTGACGCTCGCCGTGCAGTACCAGCACACCCTGATGGGCAGCCGCCGTCAGCCCAGGGGCTTGCGGAAGGATGGGCGTGCCGTGCTGGAGCTCCTCTTCCGGCCGCTGCCGTCCCTGCGCCTGCACGGGCGCGCGAGCTGGCGGGACGAGGACCTGTCCGAGAACACCCGGCTGACGCAAGCGCTGCGCACCTCGTTGGAGGTGGCCTGGGCGGTCCTGCCCGGGTGGAGCGCACGCGGGCGGTACGAGCTCGCGCTGGACCTGAAGTCCCCCGAGGGCTCGCTCACGCCCCCCGAGCCGCCGCAGCACCTCTTCCGTCTGGAGTTGGAGAGCCGTTTCTGAGTCTGGAGCCGATCGTGGAGAAACACGTTGTCATGTCTCGTGCTGTCCTGGCCCTGGCGCTCGCGAGCAGCGCCTGTGGTCTGTCTTTCGATGAAGTGGAGCCATCCTGTGAGGGATGGAGGCCCGGAGATGTCGTCATCACCGAGCTGCTGCCGGACCCGGCGGGCGCGGACACCGGACAGGAGTGGATGGAGCTCCACAACCCGGGGAGCGCGGCGGTGGACCTGAAGGGGCTGTTGCTCTACGCGGCGCGCTTGGATGGCTCGCAGGAGCGGGCATACCTCTTCGAGGAGTCCATGCCGGTGGATGCGAGGGGCTACCGGGTGCTCGGGGACGTGCGCGTCGAGCAGTTGCCGGCCCATGTGAATCACTCGTACGGCGACACGCTGGGCTCCCTGGGCAACACGGGTGGGCTCATCGGTCTGCGCTGTGGAGATGTCGTCGTGGACGAGGTGCATTACATCGCGCCGCTCCGCTCGGGTGTGGCGCGCATCTACGACGGAAGGCTCGTGCCGGATGCGCTCGACAATGACGACACGAGCCGTTGGTGTGATGCACCCGCGCCCGGCTCGGGCAGTGGCCCACGGGCGAGCCCCGGGACCGCGAACCCGCCCTGTGCGAATCCGCCTGGAGGCGGGGATGGAGGTGTGTCCGTCGATGCGGGGGGGACCGCGGATGCGGGTGTGCCCGGGGACACGTGTCTGTCTCCTGGCATGGGCACGCTCCGGCCCGTGTCGCGCCCTGGTCCTGGTGAGCTGGTCATCACCGAGGTCATGTCCGATCCGAAGGCCGTGGCGGATGCGCAGGGAGAGTGGGTGGAGGTGCATGCCCTGCGAGATGTGGACCTCAATGGGGTGTTGCTCTCGGACGAGAGCGGTGGGGGAACCCTGCTCAATGACAGGCAGTGCCTGGAGGTGAGGGGTGGTACCCAGGTGGTGTTCGCGCGGAGCAGGGAGTCCTCGACCAACGGGGGCGTGCGGTCCGTGTTGGCGACCTTTTCCTTCGGTCTGAGCAACAGCGGGGGAACCCATGCGCTGCGGTTGTCCCTGAATGGGACGCTGCTCGATGAAGTGACCTGGACGGGCACTTCGCTCCCCGGCGTGTCCCGGCAGCTCGATCCCACGCGGAAGGACGCCGTGCGCAATGATGAGGCGGGGAGCTTCTGCTCGACACCCGGGGGCGTTCTCTACAACGCGGTGGACCGGGGCACTCCCGGTGCGGAGAACCGTCCATGCGCGCCGTGAGTGCCTGGCGGGTGCTCGCGGTGGTGCTCGGGTGCGTGCTCATCGTCCTGTGTGCATGCGGCTCGGAGTCCGCCTGTGGCCCGAGCGCCGGTGTGGTGTCGAGGGTCATCGACGGTGACACCGTGGTGCTCCAGAGCGGCGAGCGCGTGCGCTACCTGCTCGTGGACACTCCGGAGAGCACGGGGGGCAAGCACGAGTGTTTCGGTGCCGAGTCCCGTGACTTCAACCGCTCGCTCGTCGAGGGCCGTGTCGTGCGGTTGCGGTACGGAGAGGCGTGTACGGACCGCTACGGGCGGCTGCTCGCGTACGTGAGCGTGGATGGGCAGGAGGTGAACGCACTGCTCGCCGAGCGCGGCTACGCCTGCGTCCTCTACATCGCTCCCGCGGGCGAGTCGCGGCGCTCGGAGTTCCAGTCCCTGGAGTCCTCGGCCCGGCGGGCCGGGCGCGGCATGTGGGGCGAGTGTTCCTCCGTCCCTTGTGAGAAGTAGGGGCCGCCGGAGCAGCAGCACCCTCCGACCAGCCAGCAGGGCGAGCGGTTGGTTCTTCCGGGCTCGTGGGGAACGAAATCGTCCTCCGCTATTTGATTTGAACTCAAATTAGTTTAGGGGAGAGAGATGTACCGATACCTCGTCTTCTTCCTGATGTTGCTGCTGGCACCGGCCACCGGCCTCGCGCTCAACGAGGGACTGGGTGAGGTGCCCGCGGAGGTGGATCGCCATACGCCCGCGGCCACGGTGGCCGGCTTCCTGGATGCCACGCACGCCCGGGACCTGGCTCGCATGCCGCACTACCTGTGGTTGTCACATCTGCCAAAGGAGAAGCAGCGCGCCGAGGGCGAGCGGCTCGCGCTGCGGTTGATGTTCGTGGTGGACCGCACGTTGTGGTTCGACTTCTCGCACATCAGCCAGGAGCCGCAGGGGGAGCCCACGGATGCGCTCCATGACAGCCTCGGGAAGATTCCGCTCGGACGGGGCCTGCGGGACATCCGGCTGCGGAAGGTGGACGGGCCCGAGGGTGCCTCTCTCTGGGTGTTCAGCGAGGACACGGTCCGCGCCATCGATGCACTCTTCGCCGAGCATGGCTCGCCGATGCTGGAGGTGCTGCCTCCCTTCCTCTTCGTGCGCCCGTTGTGGATCCTGGAGCTGTGGCAGTGGTTGGGCCTGGCGCTGCTGGTGGGGGTGGCGGGGCTGGCGAGCCGGGTGCTCGAGGGGTGGGGCCATGGCCTGGGCCTGCGAGCCATGCGCCTGACGAAGTCCGGTTGGGATGATCAGCTGCTCGCGGCGGGCCGGGGTCCGGTGCGCTACGGACTCGGGGCGGTGCTGATGGCGCTGGGCTCGCGCCTGCTGCTGCTGCCACCGCCCGCGCAGCACGGGGTGGACCTGCTCGCGCGCTCACTGGTCATCATCGCGGTGGCGTGGTTCGTCGTGCGCTTCGTCAAGCTGGCCGCCGGTTTCATCGAGCAGAAGGTGGCCAGCGAGTCCGGTGCGGACGTGGGGCGCGTGCGAGGCCTGCGCACCCAGCTCGCGGTGATGCGCCGCATCGTCGAGGTGGCCAGCTATGTCATCGCCGCCTCGCTGCTGCTCCTGCAGTTCGAGGCCGTACGCAACGTGGGCGTGTCGCTGCTGGCCTCCGCGGGGCTCGCGGGCCTCGTCGTCGGCCTGGCGGCGCAGAAGTCCATCTCCACGCTGCTGGGCGGCATCCAACTCTCCATCACCCAGCCGGTGCGCATCGGCGACACCGTCATCGTGGAGAACGAGTGGGGGTGGATCGAGGAGATCACCCTCTCCTATGTGGTGGTGAAGGTGTGGGACCTGCGGCGGCTGGTGGTGCCGATGAGCTACTTCCTCGACAAGCCCTTCCAGAACTGGAGCAGGACGTCGACGGAGATCCTCGGCACGGCGGAGCTGTACGCGGACTACAAGACGGACGTGGGCGCGGTGCGTACCGAGCTCGCGCGCATCCTCCGGGAGGAGGGCCGCGAGCTGTGGGACGGCAAGGCGCAGGGGGTGCAGGTGACGGGGTGCAGCGAGCGGACGATGACGCTGCGCGTGCTGGTGAGCGCGTCGGACGCGGGCAAGGCGTTCGACCTGCGGTGCCTGGTTCGCGAGAAGCTCATCGCCTTCCTCCAGCGGCAGCCGAACGGACTGCCCGTGCTGCGCGCCGAGGCCCTCCTCCCACCGGAGGTGGCCTCGCCCTGGGGCAACGCGGCGTTCTCCGCGCCAGCCGGCAAGCCCGCGGAGAACGTGGTGGCCCCGCCGGGCTCGCGGCGCGAGTAGCCTACACGGATGGAGGAGGGTGCTGCGTGTTCGAGCTCGAACAGGTGTCCAGACGCTTCGGCGACATGCAGGCGCTGTATCCGCTCGATCTCCGGATACCCGCCGGGCGGACCACGGTGCTCCTCGGGCCGAGTGGCTGTGGCAAGTCCACCCTGCTGCGGTTGATGAACGGCCTGCTCCGGCCCGACACCGGCCGCGTCCTCTTCCGTGGCCAGCCCCTGCGTGACGAGGACCTGCTCGCCATACGCCAGCGCATCGGCTACGCGCTCCAGGGCGGAGGCCTCTTCCCGCACCTCACCGCCGAGGGCAACACCACCCTCATGGCCCGCTACTTGAAATGGCCCGAGGAGCGCATCCACGCACGGCTGCGCGAGCTCGTCGAGCTCACCCGGTTTCCCCCGGACGCGCTCGACCGCTACCCCGGCCAGCTCTCCGGTGGCCAGCGCCAGCGCGTCAGCCTCATGCGCGCGCTGCTGCTCGAGCCGGACGTGCTCCTGCTCGACGAGCCGCTCGGCGCGCTCGACCCGATGATCCGCTACGAGCTGCAGGGCGACCTGCGCGACATCTTCGCCCGGCTCGGCAAGACGGTGGTGCTCGTCACCCATGACCTCGGCGAAGGCGCCTTCCTGGGCGACCACGTGGTGCTGATGCGCGAGGGCCGCATCGTCCAGCAGGGCCCGCTCGCCGAGCTGGAGCGCGCTCCCGCCGACCCCTTCGTCACCCGCTTCTTCCAGGCCCAACGTCTGCCCTTCGAGGGCCGCCAGTCATGAGGGCCCTCGCCGCCAGCCTGCTCCTGGTGCTCGCCGCGTCGTGCTCCGGCACGTCCTCGGAAGAGCCTCCCGTGCGCGTGGGCTCCAAGAAGTTCACCGAGTCCGTCATCCTCGGTGACATGGTGACGCAGCTCGTTCGGAGCACCGGCGCGAAGGCCGCACATCGGCGCGAGCTCGGCGGCACCCAGGTGCTCTGGCAGGCCCTGCGCCGGGGGGAGATCGACGTGTACCCCGAGTATACCGGCACCCTGCGCCAGGAGATCTTCGCCGGCCGCCCGCTGCCCGATGAAGAGGCCCTGCGCCAGGCGCTCGCCGCCGAGGGCCTGCGCATGAGCGCGCCCCTGGGCTTCAATGACACCTATGCGCTCGGCATGAAGGAGGACGAGGCAGAGCGGCTGGGCATCCGGACCCTCTCCGACCTGCGCAAGCACCCGGAGCTGCGCTTCGGCTTCAGCAACGAGTTCATGGACCGGGGTGACGGCTGGCCCTCCCTGCGCGCCCGCTACGCGTTGCCCCAGAAGGATGTGCGCGGGCTCGACCATGACCTGGCCTACCGGGGTCTGGAGAGCGGCGCCATCCAGGTGACGGACCTGTACTCCACCGACGCGGAGATCCAGTACTACGGCCTGCGTGTCCTGGAGGACGACCTGAGGCACTTCCCCGCGTACGACGCCGTGCTCGTCTTCCGCGCGGACCTGGTCGAGCGCGCCCCCGAGGCGGTGGCCGCGTTCGGACGATTGGAGGGCCGCATCTCCGAGGGGGAGATGGTGGAGCTGAACGCGCGGGCGAAGCTCCAGCGTGTCCCCGAGCGGCAGGTGGCCGCCACGTTCCTGGAGCGCGAGCTGGGACTGGTGGTGACGGTGCGAGGGGAGGGGTGGGGCGCGAGCCTGTGGAGGCATACGCGCGAGCACCTGTTCCTCGTGGGCCTGTCCCTGCTCGCGGCCATCGTGGTGGCGGTGCCCCTGGGCGTGCTGGTGGCGAGGCGGCCGAGGGTGGGGCAGGGCGTGCTCGCGCTGGCCGGCATCATCCAGACGGTGCCATCGCTGGCGCTGCTCGTGTTCATGATTCCGCTGCTGGGCATCGGCTCGAGGCCCGCCATCGTGGCGCTGTTCCTCTACAGCCTGCTGCCCATCATCCGGAACACGGCGGCCGGGCTCTCCGGCATTCCACCCGAGGTGCGCGAGTCCGCCGAGGCGCTCGGTCTGCCGTCCGGCGCGCGCCTGCGCCTGGTGGAACTGCCCATGGCCGCGCCGTCCATCCTCGCGGGCATCCAGACATCCGCCGTCATCAACGTGGGTACCGCCACGCTGGGGGCTCTCATCGGTGCCGGGGGCTACGGACAGCCCATCCTCACCGGCATCCGGCTGGATGACATTCCTCTCATCCTCCAGGGCGCCGTGCCGGCGGCCGGGCTCGCCCTGCTGGTCAATGGCTTGTTCGAGTTTGTCGCACGGCTCGTGATTCCCCGAGGGCTGCGGCTGTAGCTCGACTTCTCCGCGTGGTGCTTCAATCGAGGAAGCGACGCTCCCAGCGGAGCAGGTCCTCCGGGGTGAAGGTGCCGCCACGGAGGGGTTTCTCATGAAAGAGCCAGGGCTCCAGCACGCGCGCCAGTTCCCGGTAGGCGGGCAGGTCCCTTCCGTTCTCTGCGTCGCCCGCCTCGGGCCATGGACCCAGGATGATGACAGCGCGCTCCGCTCCCATGTCCTGGACGGTGGTTTCGGGCGAGCGTAGCCGCGCTCGCAGGTTCTCGACTCCCCCGAGCTCGCCCAGGACGGGTTGTCCCAGGAAGGTCAACCAGGCAGGGCCTCGCACACGTGTGCCGATCTCCCAGGAGGTGTAACCCAGCTCTGGGATGTCCATGCCAGGGTAGCGGAAGCAGAGCTTGCGAACTTCACGCTTCACACCCACCAGGTCGGTCTCGCAATTGAAGGAGAGGCCCGCGTGACCCGAGCAGAAAGGGAGGAGCGCCGCTATTTCGATTGCCAGAGCGCGCACCCGGTCAGGGCCGTGTTCCTCGAGATATTCCGTGGGAAGCCAGAAGGAGACCGCTGACACCGCGCCCGGCTTGTTACCCAGTGAGGGGTCATTGAGGGGCTTGCCATGGTACCGGAATCGGTAACGATCCTCGGTGGTGGATGCATCCGTCAGGTGAAAGGCAAACCGTTGGTTCGAGAGTATCTCGCGCCGGACGTGGTCCCAGCCTGCATCATCGAGCTCGTGCCAGTTGCCCTCGGCGTCGGTGTACAAGCCAAGTGCGTTGGGGCCGACCATGGAGCGGTAGATTCCCAGCGCGCGGAGCACGGCGGGCGCTACCTCCGCATGAGCGCGCCGCATGTAGAAGGTGAGGGTCAGGCCATCGCGTATCAGGAGGTAGCCGCTCTCCGCATGGATACGGATTCTCGGGTAGTGCCCACTCATCGAATGACTCCCAGGCGGGGAACGATACGAGCGGCTTCTTCGCCAAACGCTTCCTGATACATCCTGCCCTGGTTGGAGCCTTGATAGGGGTGCCCAGGTGGGTACTCGTACCAATCGGGGGCTTTGTCGGTGTTCACACAGGGGAACTTGAAGTCGTAGACGGCTCTTACATCGAGTGGATCGCCTGAGTGGATGACCACGTCGGGCTTGAGGGAGCCTTTCAGCTCCCCTGCGTTGCCGGTCTTCTCCAGAAGGCGCTCCTCCGCTGTACTGACCAGCCTCTTGTGGCCTGTCTGTCCGTCGTAGAGGTAGCGCTGCTCCAGGCTGAAGCGACCCGGAAGCAGCTTGCTCAACGCGGCTTCGACACAGTCGCGGGCCTGCTCGTGCATCTCCGTGCCGAGCTGCATGGCCCACGTGACGTTCCTGCGGGGCGCGTTCTTCGCCGGCTGGTTGCACTCGTCCGCATTGGGAGTCAGTTCCTTGAAGTCGCCCTCGTGCCGAAGGAGGACCTCCGAGCGAGCGGAATCCGCGCACCTTGTCAGTTCCTCTTCGACGGATCTTCGCGTGTCCTCGTCGAGAGCTAGCCTCACCACGGCGGCAGCGGAGGCGACCTCCTTGCCGACCATGGCGAGGCATGCGCTGGGGTTGTGCCGGCAGCTTGCCGTCGCGGAGTCGAAGCTGGCGGCGGGAGCGGCGTTGCTGTAGCTCGGGGTGAGCAGGGGAGGTCGTCCACCGCTTGGAGTGGCACACCCAGCCAGCAGCAGTGCGGTTGCCGCACTCAGCCCGGAGCCGAGGGCGATGGTCTTTTTTCTCAACCCAATCGTGGGTCCCAGCATCCATGGGTCTCCTTGCCAAGCCACGGCGAAGGTCATTCTAGAAGTGCATGCCGCGCTTCGTTTCAGGCAAGGTGGGCGAGCTGTCGGCTACACGAACCATGCCCTGGGCCCAGGGCGGGGTAGCCCCCTGCACCGGCATCCGGCTGGATGACATTCCTCTCATCCTCCAGGGCGCCGTGCCGGCGGCCGGGCTCGCCCTGCTGGTCAATGGCTTGTTCGAGTTTGTCGCACGGCTCGTGATTCCCCGAGGGCTGCGGCTCTAGGATTGTGCGGCGCGCGACTCGCATCCTCGTTGCCCGGTGATGGGGAATTGAAGAGGACATACGTTGCGCGGCCACACCCCACAGCAACGGAGAATCGATGACCATGGAACTGCACGGGCGCTCCATCACCGCGCTCCTGGTGGCCAGTGTCCTCTTCGGTCTCGGGCCTGGCGCCTGGGCGAGTGTTCCCGTCAGTGGCACCCTGCAAGCGGAGAGGGATTGCGAAGCCTTCGTCTCGAAGAAGAAGAAGAGCAACCCGGACAAGGCGCACCTCGAGCCCGGTGACGCCTATGTCATCCTGGAGGTGAACCGCCCCAACCAGCCCGACTGGTTCCGGGTGCGTGTGGAAGACGCCAATCCCCCGGAGCGGTGGGTGGAGGCCAGCTGCGGAAGGCAGACGCTGAGTGGGGTATCGCCAGGGGTCGAGGGTCCGACCCAGCCCGAGGCGCCCATCGACGCGGACGACCCTTCCCTCTGTAGAACCGCGGGCCTGCAGGACAGCTTCAAGCTGGCCCTCAGCTGGCAGCCGGCCTTCTGCGAGAGCCACCGCAGCAAGAAGGAGTGCGCCGTCAACTTCCCCGCCACCTTCCAGTCCTCGGGCAACTTCACCCTGCACGGCCTCTGGCCCAACCGGGAGGCGTGCGGCATCAACTATGGCAATTGTGAGAACAGGCGGAAGCCGCGCGAGTTCTGCGACTACCCCGACCTCGGGCTGAATCCAGAGGTGGCCAAGCAGTTGAGCCAGGTGATGCCCGGCACCGCCTCCTGTCTGGAGCGCCATGAGTGGTTCAAGCATGGCACCTGCCAGGTGGATTGGGACATCGACCAGTATTACGAGGTGGCCATGGACCTCGTCCGCCAGTTCAACGGCTCGGGCATCAACAAGTACATGGCCGAGAACATGGGCAAGCAGGTCGCGATGGAAGACTTCCTGAAGCAGGTGGACACCGCCCTGGGCGCCGAGGCTCGCAGCCGGCTGCAATTGAGCTGCGCCGGAGGCAAATTGACGGATGTCTTCATCTCCCTGCCGCCCCAGATCGAGCCGGGGGCGAGCCTGAGCGAGCTGATCGGCATGGCCCCGCCAGACTTCCGCAGCAAGTGTCCCTCGCGGTTCACCATCGACGCGGTGGGCTACTCACGCTGAGCCTTCGCCCAGGCCCGCCGCTTCCGGCGGGCCGCGGCCCCGTGCCCCGGGCCGCTACTTCGCCTCCTCGTACATCCGCATCCAGGCGTTGATGTCGAAATCCTTGCTCGGATCCAGGTACGCGCCCGTCTCCTGGGTGCCCCAGGGCGGCGGATCCATCGAGGACGGCTGGTTGGTGTACGCCCAGCGGTACAAGTCCACCGCCTGCTGCGGGGTGACCTTCCCATCCTTCAGCGCGTTGCCGAGCATCACCCCGAAGTAGCCGCTGCGCACGTCACCCGGGTTGGTGGCCTTGTCGTCGATGTGCTCGACGGCCGCGTTGCCCACCGCGGGAATGCCCTGGAACGAGCTGCCGACGGCCAGGAACTCCGCGAAGTGGTGGGTGACGGTGCTGGCCGAGGCGGTGTCGGTGATGTTCGGGTTGAACCCGCCCGCCGCGTTGTTGAGGTCACCATCCAGCTCCTTGAAGGTCGTCTCCAGGAGCGAGCCCGCCGGGATGTTGCCTCCGCCGAGCGCCTTGCGCGCGGTCTCGTGGTAGCCCGCGTTCTCCGGCTCGTTGAAGGCGAAGTGCACCAGGTGGGCGAACTTCTTCCCGTCGTTGCCGGCGATGTCCGCCGCGGCCTGCATGACGTTCGTCATGTACTGCGAGGGGCTGAGCGAGCCCGCCTTCACCGCCTCGAGCTCCTTCACCGTGGCGAGGAACATCCGCCGCTCCTCCGGGGAGGACAGGTTGCGGATGTGGGCCTCCTGCTCCGGGGTGAGCTTGTCGGTCCGCAGCGCGTTGAGCCGGTCGATCAGCTCGGCGTCGTTGGGCACGCGAAGCAGCTCGATGCGCGCCGGCAGCAGGCCCCGGGCGCTGGCCTGGCGCATCACGTCCTCCAGGCCGTTGAAGGGCATGTCGCTGGAGCGCGGCCCCCAGGACGGACCCTGGTTGATGCCGTTCTCGAAGAAGCGCGTGCGCTCGCCCTCCGTCATGCGGCCCACGTACTCCTGAAGGGAGTGCCCGCTCTTGTCTCCGGCGATCGCCTCGCCAGCGGCGCGCGCCCACAGGCCCGCGTCACGGCCGGAGCCCAGCGCCTTGCCCGGCGTCATCGCCGCGTCCAGGAAGCCGCGCCGCATCTCGTCCGCGCCAGGCGCCGAGGCGGTGGAGCCCAGCACCTGCGAGACGGTGAGCGCGGTGTTCACGTCCCGCGCCGCCTGCTCGCCGAACATCCGCTGCTCGGCCACGGAGAACTGGCCCGAGGAGAAGGCGGTCCCCAGGCTGCGAGCCGCCATGTCGAGGTCCGCCCGCGTCTCCGCGGCCCGCCCCGCGTTCTCCAGCATCCGGGCCGTGTTGGCCGGGCCGAGCGCCTTGTACATGTCCGCGAGGAAGGCGGGGTCGTCCTTGTGCTTCTCCACCGTCTGGAGGAAGTCGCTCCCCCGGATGCGCTCCCACTCCGCGGTGGGGTAGTTGTTCTCCTCGAGCAGGCGCGCGGCGGCCTCGGCGCCGTTGCGCGCCTCCTCCGCCCGGCCGTGCGGATCCACCTGCTGGGGGGCGCCCGTGCGCGGGGCGGCCAGGGCCTGGGGCTGGGCCCGTGCCGCGGGCTCGTAGCGGTCCGCCTGGAAGGGGGAGCCGCCCCGCGCCTCCGTCCGCGCCGTGTCGGCCTGGTTCCGGGTGCCGTCCTGGCTCTTCACCTCGGACTTCGCTTCGGCGGGCTTCGCCTCCGCGGGTTGCCGATGCTGGATGCCCTCGGACTTCCGGTTCGTTCCACTGATGGCCATGGCGTCACGTCCTCCCCTGTCGAGCCGCCACCCGGGTTTCAGGGGCGCGCCATGCCATTATCGCGCACTTCGCGCCCGTGTTGCTCGGGGGGGTCAGGACGTGAGCGCCGCGTGGGCCGCGGCCAGCCGCGCGATGGGCACGCGGTAGGGCGAGCACGACACGTAGTCGAGCCCGATGCGGTGGCAGAAGGCGATCGTCTTCGGGTCCCCTCCGTGCTCGCCGCAGATGCCCACGTCCAGCTTCGGCCGCGTCTTCCGGCCGAGCTTCACCCCCAGCTCCATGAGCGCGCCCACCCCCCGCTGGTCCACCGTGGCGAAGGGGTTCTCCGGGAGGATGCGCTTCTGGAGGTACTCGCTCAGGAAGCCCGTCTCCGCGTCGTCACGCGAGATGCCGTACGTCGTCTGCGTGAGGTCGTTCGTCCCGAAGGAGAAGAACTCCGCGTCCTGGGCGATCTGGTCCGCGGTGAGCGCCGCCCGGGGGATTTCGATCATCGTCCCGAACTGGTACGCCACCTCCAGGCCCTGCTCCTTCATCACCTCGCGGGCCTCGGCCTCGAGCAGTTCCTTCTCCACCCGCAGCTCGTTGCTGTGCGCGATGAGGGGAATCATCACCTTCGGGAAGACGCGCACGCCCTCCCGGGCGCACTGGCAGGCCGCCTCGAAGATGGCCCGCACCTGCATGCGCACCAGCGCCGGCAGGTGGATGCCCAGCCGCACCCCGCGCAGGCCTAGCATGGGGTTGGTTTCGCGCATCGACTCCACCGCCTCCAGCAGGCGGCGCTTCTGGGCGAGCCTGGCCCGCATTCCCGCCGCCTCGGGCCCGTCCTTCAGCAGCTCCAGCCGCGTCTCCAGCTCGGTGACGTCGTGCAACAGCCCGTCATGGTTGGGGAGGAACTCGTGCAGGGGCGGGTCGATGAGCCGGATGGTGACGGGCAGGCCGTCCATCGCCCGGAACAGGCCGAGGAAGTCCTCCCGCTGGAAGGGCAGCAGCCACGCCAGGGCCTCGGCGCGCTCCTCGTCCGTGCGGGCGAGGATCATCTGCTGCACGTGCGGCAGGCGCTCCGTCTCGAAGAACATGTGCTCGGTGCGGCACAGCCCGAGGCCCTCCGCGCCCAGCTCCCGCGCCAGCTTCGCGTCGCGCGGGTAGTCCGCGTTCGCGTACACGCCCAGCTCGCGGAGCTCATCGGCCCACTTCAGCAGCTCGAGCAGGTGCGGGTCCGACAGGTCCGGGATGACCGTCTCCAGCGTGCCCGCGAAGACCTCGCCCGTGGTGCCGTCGATGGAGACGGTGTCCCCCTCGCGCAGCACGCGCCCGGCCACCGTGAGCTGCCGCTTCTCGCAGTCCACCTCCATCTCCGCGACGCCCACCACCGCCGGCTTGCCGAACTGCCGCGCCACCAGCGCCGCGTGGCTGGTCCGCCCGCCCCGGCTGGTGAGGATGCCCCGGGCCGCCAGCATGCCGTGCACGTCGTCCGGCTTCGTCTCCGGCCGCACCATGATGACGGCCTTCTTCTCCTCCTTGCTCCAGCGCTCGGCGGTGTCGGCGTCGAGGGCCACCACGCCGCTGGCGGCGCCAGGCGAGACGTTCAACCCCGTGGCGAGCAGGTCCCCCCGCTCCCGCGCCGCCTTCACCTCGGCGGACGAGAAGCGCGGGTGCAGGAAGAAGTCCACCTGCTCCGGCTTCACCCGCAGCACCGCCTCCTTCCGGGTGATGCGCCGCTCCCGGGCCAGCTCCACCGCGATGCGCACCGCGGCCTGCGCCGTCCTCTTGGCGTCCCGCGTCTGGAGCATCCACAGCTTGCCCCGCTCGATGGTGAACTCGACGTCCTGCACGTCCCGGAAGTGCCGCTCCAGCTTCTGGCAGATGCGCTCGAGCTGGGCGTGGAGCTTCGGATGCTGCTCCTTCAGGGCGGCGATGCGCAGCGTGGGGCGCGTGCCCGACACCACGTCCTCGCCCTGGGCGTTGGTGAGGTAGTCGCCCTCCATCTCCCGCTCGCCCGTCGACACGTTGCGCGTCGTCACCACGCCCGTGCCCGAGTCCTCGCCCCGGTTGCCGAACACCATGGTGACGATGTTGACGGCCGTGCCCAGGTCATGCGCGATGCCGGCCGCGTTGCGGTAGTCCACCGCGCGCTTGCCATTCCAGCTGCGGAAGACCGCCTCGGTGGCCAGCCGCAGCTGCTCGATGGGCTCCTTCGGGAAGTCGCGGCCGGACTTCTCGCGGATGATGCGCTGGAAGGCCTGGGTGATGGCCTTCAGGTCCTCGGCGGGCAGGGCCGCGTCGTTCTGGATGCCACGCTGGCGCCGGTACTCCTCCAGCACATGCTCGAAGGGCTCGTCGGGCAGCCCGAGCACGACGGTGCCGAACATCTGCACCAGCCGGCGGTAGGCGTCGTAGACGAAGCGCGCATCCCCCGTCTCGGCGACGAGCCCCTCGGCGACCTCGTCGTTCAGCCCGATGTTGAGCAGGGTGTCCATCATCCCGGGCATGGAGAACTTCGCCCCCGAGCGGCACGAGACGAGCAGCGCGTTCTCCGGGTCTCCGAGCGTGCGGCCCGTCCGTCTCTCCAGCGTCCGCAGGGCCGCCAGCTCCTGCTCCCACAGGCCCTCGGGGAATCCGCCCTCGGCCTGGAAGGCATTGCACGCCCGCGTGGTCACGATGAAGCCGGGCGGCACGGGGAGTCCGATGCGGGTCATCTCCGCCAGGTTGGCCCCCTTGCCGCCGAGCAGATCCTTCATGTCTCCGCGGCCCTCGTCGAAGAGGTACACCCACTTCTCACGGGGGGCCGGCTGGGCGCGGGGGGCTCGAGCGGCCCGGGTGCGCCGGGAGTGGGTACGGGCCAGGGTGGGTGTCTTGCGGGGCGGAGTCTTCCGGGCGCGGGTGGGCATGGCGAGCCTCCTCCAAAGCTGGGGATGGGGCGCGCGGAAGCGCAAGATGTGGCGTCACAACCCTCCCTCCCCGACGTCTTGAGCTTCGAGCGGCCCAGGAGCCGTGCGGGGCCCTCTTCCGGGGCTCCAGGGCAAGGCATTCCATGGGAGAGGGAGAGGTCAACGTCGAGTCGCTCGTCCGGCGGCGCCGCGCCGTCAATCTGATCTCCACCCTGCTGGGACTGGGTCCCACGGTGTACCTGCTCGGCCTGATGCTCGGGCTCACCGGCGGGCAGATGTGGAAGTTGTTGGGCATCCATGTCGTGGTGGCGCTCGGGCTCTACCGGCTGGTGCTCGCCATGCCCCTGCAGGTCCGGCTCATGCGGCTGGCGCTGGAGCCGCGGCCGGGAGAACCGCCAGGGCCCCGGATCGCGCGCATCCTCGAGCTGCCCCAGCAACTGCACCTGCTCCACCTGGGCCTCATCACCGTCATGCAGGTGGCGGCCTGCTTCGCGTACTGCTGGTACTTCGAGCGCGGGATGGGGCTGGCCCTCGCGTGCGCCGCCGTGCAGGTGGTGCTGATGGCCTTCGTCCTCGTCCACCACCTTCAAGGGGTGGAGGACTCCCTGCTCCCCCAGGCGGTGGAGGAGTTCCACCGCGCGCCCTGGGTGCGGCCCGCTCCCCGTCCCCTGCTGTGGCGCAGGCTGCGCTGGTTCCTGCCCTACATCTCGGGCCTCACGCTCGCCTGTGCCCTGGCGGTGCCCGGCGGCATCCTCTGGAGCAAGGGCAGGGGCGCGCAAGGGCAGCTCCAGCTCGAGCTGACGTTGGTGTTGCTGGGCCTCTTCTTCGGAGGGCTCGGCATCCTGTCCACCTGGAGGATCGCCCGGCAGATCGACCTGGGCGCGCGGCGGCTCCAGCGCTCGCTCGAGCAGGCCGCGACGGGCGACTACCAGCCTCCAGAGTGGATCTCCACCGACGAGCTGGGACGCCTGGCCATCGTCACCACCCGCGCCCTGCTGGGGTTGAACGAGCTGGCGCGGCGGCTGCGTGAGTCGGGCCAGCAGCTCCAGCTGTCCGCGGAGGAGCTGGGACGCAGCCAGGAGGAGCAGCGCGAGAAGCTGGAGGGCCAGGTCACTGCGCTCGAGAACACCCGCGCCCACGCCCAGGGGCTGCTGAAGACCTCCGAGCTGTCGGTGCTCAAGGCGGAGGCGGTGATCGGCCTGGCCGAGAGGGCCAGCGCCTCCCGCCAGTCCGGATTGGCCGCCGTCCATCAGGGCATCGCCAGCCTCACCGGGCTCCAGGACGACTCCGGGCAGCTCTCGGCCCGCCTGCTGTCGCTCGAGGCGTCCACCGGACAGCTCGAGTCCCTCACGGGACGGGTGCAGGAGCTGCTCGTCCAATCCCGCCAGCTCGCGCTCAATGCCTCCATCGAGTCCGCGGGCTCCGGAGCCCTGGCCCGGGACTTCTCCAACGTGGCCCTGCAGTCCCGGCTCCTCTCGGAGCGCTCCCTCGCGGCGACCCGGCGGGTGCACGAGCACCTCCAGGACATGCGCGGCGCCCTGCGCGAGGCGGTGCGGACGACGCAGCAGGGCGCCGCCAGCGTCGCACGCGACATGCGGCAGGTGCGCGAGGCGGGAGAGGCCCTGGGGATGATCGCCACGTCCGCCGAGGAGAGCGCCGAGGCGGCCCGCACCATCGCCGGTGTGCTCGGCGAGCAGAACGAGGGCATCGCCCGGCTCTCCCAGGCCGTCTCCGGCCTCCTGGAGGTGGCGGGCAGGGTCTCCCACCAGGCCCGGGACTCCTCCGAGGTCACCCTGGAGGTGAAGGAGCTGGCCGGGAAGGTCATCGCCTCGGTGCGCGAGCAGGGCGTGGCCGCGGAGACGGGCCCCGCGTCCGGGAGCGAGCAGGAGCGCTCCCTGCTGGTGAAGGGCCTCGTGCGCGTCCAGCTCCTCACGCTGCTGCTCTGGGTGGGTCCGAGCGCCTGGCTGATGTGGCTGCTGCTGGGGTTGGAGCCGAAGTACGCCCCGGAGGCGGCGGTGACGGGGCTCCTCCCGCTCCTGCTGATCTGCGGGGCGCTGGTGCCCGTGCGCATGGCGCGGCGGTTGGCGGACTGGGCCCTGGAGTCTCCCGCTGGCGCGAGCCCCGAGTCGCGGCTGCGGCGGATGTTGGAGCTGCCCCGGCGTCAGGGCGTCGCGCAGATCCTCCTGCTCGCCGCCGCGAGCCTGGTGGCCGCGTGGGGGTGCTGTGTGCTGTACGGGGGCGATGCATGGCGCGCCGTGCCGTGCGCGCTCATGTCCCTGCTGGTGGCCGCCTTCGCCAGCGTGCCGGAGATGCTGCGCATGGAGGACGTGGTGCGGCCCCTGGCGTCGAGGCGGTTCCTCGGCCACCCGGAGGTGGAGCTTCCGGGGAGCTGGCCCTTCTGGCGCTCCTTGGACTGGTACCTGCCGTACCTGATGGGGCTGTCGGCCATCTGTGCCCTGTCGACGATGGCCGTCGTCCTGGGGTGTACCCGGAGCGAGGCCGCCCTGCGGTTGACGGCCCTGGCCGTGGAGTCCGGGTGGGAGCTGGCGTTGATGGGCACGTTGCTGGTGCTGCAGGCGGGACGGATCGCCCGGCGGATGGCGTCACAGCTCGCCCGGGGCACCCGCGAGCTGGAGACGTCGCTGGTGAGCATCGCCGACATGGCGGGCCAGGCCGACAAGGAGAGCCTCGCGGGCCGGGAGCCGCCCCTGCCCCGGTGGGTCTCCACCGATGAGATTGGCATCCTCTCGCTGGCCACGGCCCCCATCTTCAAGGAGCTGGGGCGGCTGACGCGCGAGGTGGTCGAGGACAACGCGCGGCTCGAGCAGGCCTCCGGGAAGCTGCGCGCCTCGCGGTCGAGACAGGCCGAGAGCTTCGAGCGGCAGGCGGTGGCGGTGGCGGAGGCGGACGCCACCATGCGCGAGGTGAAGAGGACGTCCTCCATGGCGGCGTTCCAGGCGGCCGCGGTGTTGGAGCGGGCCGAGCGCAGCGAGACCTTCCGCCGCGTGGGAGAGGCGGCCATCGCCGAGGGCCAGCGGGGCCTGGAGGCCCTGCGGGCGCACGAGCTGGGAGTGGAGGAGCGGCTGGGCGCGCTGGAGGCGCACGCGGGCCGCGTCGGTGCCACGACGACCCTGCTGCGGCAGCTCGCGTCGGAGTGCGACGTGCTGGCGCTCAACGCCTCCATCCAGGCCATGCAGGCCGGGGACGCGGGCCGGGTCTTCTCGGTCATCGCCCGGGAGCTGCGGGGGCTGGCGGAGAGCTCCAGCCAGGCCACGCGCGAGGCGGAGCGCCTGCTCAAGGGCATCACCCGCGAGACGCGTGCACTGGCCGAGACGGTGCGCGAGAGGGGAGCGCGGCTGCGGGAAGGGCTGGCACAGGCGCACCGGCTCTCCGAGGAGCTGCGCCAGCTCTCCGCGCTGGTGGAGGAGTACCGCGGCGCCGCCCGGCAGATCGCCGCGGCCATCCACCAGCAGAACGCCGCCATCGACGAGGTGCTGCGGGAGATGACGGAAGTGGACCGGGCGAGGGAGGCGCTGACGCGAGGGCTGGCCGCCTCGCCCCACCTGCGCGACAGCGTGGGGCGGGGGCTCGTGCCCCCCGCTCCCGCCGGCTACTTGCCCTTGGCGTAGTCGCGGTTGGCGATGACACCCTGCACCTCGGCGAGCGCGCGAGCCCCCGAGGCGGACTCCAGCGCCTTCTCGGCGATGGTCTGGACCTGGCGCTTGGCCTCGGCCAGCTCGGCCTGGAGCGTCTGCAGGGCCTGCGCCTGCTTGCCATTGGTCTCCTTGAGCGAGGCGATCTCCATGTTCGCCACCCGCTGCGCCGTCTCCGCGTCCTTCTGGGCGAGGGTGAACTTCACCTCCCACTCGTGCTTCACCCGGTTGCCGGCGATGGCCGCCGCCGTGTCCGTCTCCTTCTTCAGCACGAGCGGGAAGTCCGTCACCTGCCTGCGCAGCTCCTCCAGCTCCTTCTCGCGCAGCTTCAGGGCCTCCTCGCGGGCCGCCCACTCCTTGCGCAGCGTCTCCTCGCGGTCACGCTCGGCGGCGGTCTGCAGCCGCAGGTGCTCGGCGAAGGCGTCCTGCTCCTTCTTGCGCTGAAGCTGGATGTCGTACTGGTACGCCTCCTCGGCCCGCTTGCGCGCCAGCTCGGTGGCTTCCCGCTCCGCCGCCAGGTCCGTGGCGAACTTCGCGCGGGTGTCGGCGATCTCCTTCTGCAGCCGCTCCATCTCCGCCTGGAGCTCCGCCTTCTTCTTGTCGTACTCGGTGACGAGCAGGTCCAGCGCGCTGGCGGCGATGTCCTTGCCGTGCAGGACCGAGAGCTCCTCGTTCTTGAGCTGGATGGCCTCGTCGAGCTGCTTGAGCTCCTCGACGAGCGCCATCACCTGCTCGTTGATGCCGGCGAGCGTCTTGTTGATGGTGAGGCCGGCCTCGGTGACCTTCTTGACGGCGGACTCGGCGGTGAGGCCGGAGACATCCGTGAGGACGTTGCGGGCGTGGGCGTGACGTGCCTCCTGCTCCTTGGCCGAGACCACGGGCTTGTTGCGGGTCTTCCGGGCCAGCTCCTCGAAGGCGGCCTTGGTCTGCTCGGTGGAACGGCTGCGGGCGGAGTTGCGGTTGGCCATGACGTGATGCTCCAGGTGGGATGAGGGGCCGCGACGGATCGGGCCCGGTGGGATGTGTGAAGTCCTGGCCCCCTCTCGGGCGGCCATGAGCAAGGAATACCCAATGGGTCTGACATGGCCGGGGCTCCGGACAGGCTCCCGGAGGTCGTTTCCGGGGCCGTCCTCGAGGGTGACCTGGGATGTCAGACCCCCCGCTCTCCGGATGCGGAGTCACGGTGAAGGCACATCTCGCGTCTTCCACTCAAACCCATACACGCCCAGGGCGAAGGGTCGAATCGTGGAGACACTCAAGAAAGGCAGCAGGGGAGCCGAAGTCAGTCAATTGCAATCGCTCCTGAACACCGTCCTGAAGCCGAGCCCGCAGCTGCCCGAGGACGGGGACTTCGGACAGAAGACCCACGAGGCCGTGGTCCGGTTCCAGAAGGCCCGGCACCTCACCGCGGATGGGGTGGTGGGCGCCAAGACCTGGGCGGCGCTGGGCCAGCCCCCCTCGGCCCCTGTCTCAAGGCAGGCGTTCGCGGCTCCGTCCGCGGAGCCCTCGGAAGCGGGGCGCGCACCGTGGATGACCATCGCCTCCGGCGAGGTGGGCGAGAGCGAGGAGAAAGGGGCGGGTCAGAACAACAGCCGCATCGTCGAGTACCACGGCGCGACGAGCCTCCGCGCCAAGGATGACGAGACGCCCTGGTGCTCCTCGTTCGTCAACTGGGTCATGAAGAAGGCGGGATACTCCGGGACGAACAACGCGCAGGCCAGGAGCTGGCTGGAGTGGGGCGAGCCCCTCTCCTCGCCGCGCTATGGGGCCATCACCGTCATCAAGCGCAAGGGCGCCCAGAGCGACGCCGCCACGGGCTCCTCGACGGGGTTCCATGTCGCGTTCTACGTCGGCTCGACGGCGACCCACATCGAGCTGCTGGGCGGCAACCAGAGCGACTCCGTGAAGATCTCCAAGTTCCCGCTCGGCTCCTACGAGGTCCACGGCTACCGCTGGCCGCGCTGACTTCATCGGCCACGCGCCCACCATGCAGCCAGGCACCAGCGTCTTCCGGTGAACGCCGGAATCACCCTGAGGGACAGAGGTAACGACCGCGAGCGTGAGCACGGTTCCCCCGCGCCGGGATGCAATGCCCGGGCAAGACGGAGGGGGATTCACCATGGGACGTTCAAGTGGAAGAAGGGGTGTGTTGCCGCTGCTGCTGGTCGCGGGGCTCGCCGCGTGCGGTGGGCCGGCGCTCGACGAGCCCGGGACGCTCGCGACGACGGCGCAGGCCCACGAGCAGGGGCCCCTCACCGGCGCCATCCGGTGGGCCCGGCAGATCTCCGGAGAGCCGGTCATCCTCGGCGAGTTCCCCGCGGAGAAGTATGGAACGCTCGTCAAGGATGGGGAGGAACACCTGCTCGCCTTGTATAGCTTCACCGGGAACATCGACCTGGGCGACAGGGTCCTGACGGCACCGGGAGGCCCGACCAGCTCGGCGATCGCGCTCGCGCGCTACGACCAGGAGAGCGGCTGTCTGGAGTGGGTGAAGGTCTTCGGTCCCGGCCCCGGCGTGGATGGCGGTGTCTTCGGCCGCCGTGTCGTCGTGGACTCCAAGCACAACATCCTCATCGCGGTCGGTGCGCTGGGCGTGGACTTCGGAGATGGCCCCGTCTGGGAAGGGGAGTACCTGTTGAAGTTCGACCGTCAGGGACGGCTTCTGTGGAAGCGCTCGTGGGAGGCCGACCCCGGGTTCCTCTCCGTGTTCGACCTCCTGACGGACAGCCACGACAACATCCTCATGACCGGGACCCTGGTGGGCTCGGTGGACTTCGGGAGCGGACGCATCACCTCGAGGCCGGATCCGGATGAGGGCTTCTTCGGTCCCAGTGCCTTCGTCACCAAATACTCCCCCGGGGGGGAGAACCTGTGGGCCTATGTCCACGTCGCTCCGCAATTCGGAGAGGGACTGGGCGCCACCGTGGACAGTCAGGACCACATCCTGCTGTGCGGGAGCATCAGCTCCCAGGGCTCCACTCCCTTCGTCCTCCGGCTCTCTCCGGACGGACAGCTGCGCTGGGAGCGCTACATCCGGTTCTCCGGCTACGGCACCGGCCGGGCCAGCGACGTCGCGGCTCACGGGGACCGGATCGTCCTGACCGGTACGTTCACGGGCACCTTCACCTTCGGGGGACGCACCGTCACCTCGGATACCAGCCGGCCCGTTCAGGGTGATGCCTTCCTGGTGGCCTACACCCGCGAGGGCAAGGAGCGCTGGTCGAGGAACTTTGGCTTCTTCGGCGAGCGCATCGCCATGGACCAGAAGGACGGGGTGGTCGTCACGGGCTCCTACCATGACGGGGACGATCTCGGCCTGGGGCCGCTGCCGGGCAAGGGCAATGGCAGCAGCAACCTGTTCGTCGCGAAGTTCGACCGCATCGACGGCGAGCCTCTCTGGACGCGCGGCTTCCCCGCGGGCCTCGCCGAGCCCTCGTCCGTGGTGACGACGAAGGATGGCCGCCCCTCTGTCCTCGGCAGCTTCAGGTCGGGCTCGCTCATCCTCGACGGCGAGGAGTGGCCCCAGAAGAGCCCGAACGATCTCTTCCTGCTCGGCCTCGACAGATAGGCTGGGAAGAGACTCGCGGCCCCGGGTGTTTCATCCGGTCCGGTTGCCTCGCGAGCGGCTCATGCGCTCGCGAGAGCCCGGAGCACGGAGAGTCTCGATGCGCCAGGCCCGGAACGGCCGTTCGGAGTGGTTCGAGTTGTCGGAGGAGGGATGGAGGCGTTCCAACCGCGCCCGGCCGCTTGGTCAGCTCGTTCGCGAGGCGTTGCAGAACGCGTTCGACCAGCGCGCCCGCCGGGTGAAGGTGCGCCTGGAGGAGGACGAGGTCCGCATCGAGGACGATGCCCCCGCGGGCCTGGCCCGTGACGAGTTCGCCTTCACCGTCTTCCTCGGGGAGAAGGACACGCCGCCCACGTGGCGCGGGCGCAAGGGCCGGGGCCTGAAGGAGATGATCGCCTCGAGCGACCGCGCCGAGGTGGAGACGGTGGGCCGCACGCTCGTCTTCGACGACACCGGGCGCCACGTGAAGCCCAACACGCGCCTGGTGGGCACGTGCCTGCGGCTCTTCCGCCGCACGAGCGCCAGCGAGCGCGAGGCCGCCGTCCAGTTGCTGCGCCTCACGCTCCCACCGCCGGGCGTCGAGCTGATCATCAATGGCCGCACGGTGCGGATGCCGAGGGTCAAGGAGTCGCTGGAGGACTGCCTGCTGGAGACGGTGGAGCTGCACCGCGGGGTGGAGCGGTACGTCGAGCGGGCCACGCGGGTGGACCTGTACCATCCGCGGCCCGGTGAGACGCCGCACCTGTTCGAGCTGGGGCTGCCGGTGGAGCCGCATCACCTCCCGTGGCACGTCGACGTGCAGCAGCGCATCCCGCTGGCCGCCGAGCGTGATGCGGCGAGAGACCCGTACAAGCGCATCCTGGCGGCCATCCTCCTCGAATCGCTGGCGCCCGAGCTGAGCCGGCAGGAGTTGTCGGGCGCGTGGGTGACGGAGGTGCTCTCGCACTTCACGCTCGGCCCGGAGGCGATCGAGGCCTACGTGGAGAAGGTGCTGCCGGCGCGGGCGGTGCTGTCGGTGGGACCGCGAATGGATGACCGGGCGCGCCAGCTCGGAGCGAAGGTGGTGGACCTGCGGGGGATGCCGCTCACGGCACTGGAGCAACTCGAGACGGTGGTGGAGTCCGCGGACGCGTACGTGGAGCGGATGGAGGGCCCGCCGCGCGATGTGCTGGTGAACCCCGGGGCGCGCGCCGAGCGCTTCGTGGGGCTGGTGCGCTGCCTCTCGCGAGAGCTCATCGGGCGCGAGGTGCGCGTGGAGTTCTTCGAGCGCAAGGTGAGGGATCCGAGCGCCCAGGTGGACGCGGAGTACGACCGGGAGCGCCGTGTGCTCCGCGTGAACATGCGGGGACAGGTGCGGCTGGATGATCCGCTGGAGTCGCGGACGCTCGGCATCGTCCTGCACGAGCTGGCGCACGAGGCGGGTGAAGAGCACGACTTCGCCTTCATCGACCGGCTGGAGAGCTTCGCCGGGAGGGCGCTGCGCTGTCTGGTGGACCAGCCCGGTCTCCTGGAGCCCTACGCGAGCCCGAAGAAGCGGGTAGGGTGATGCGGCTGGCAGGGCGCACTTCCGAAATCGGTCTCGGAACGCGGTTCCTGCTCGTCGAGGGCCCGGACAGCTGTCCGTCCCGGACACCTGTCCGGACACCTGTCCGTGGCATCCGGTGTGTTCCGATGCTTCAGTTTTGATTGTGGGGAAACCTGCGTAGGACCGTTTCAGGTCCAAGGACTCAGGCCACCGAGGGATCCAGGTCGGGCCGGGTCTTCACGTCCGCTCGCGGCGCGCCCAGCGCGAGCCCCGCCGCGCTCAGCCGCACCAGCACCACCCACACCAGGTCCGCCAGCAATAGGTGCACCAACTGCATCCACACGGGCGCCAGCAGCACCACGTTCACCATCCCCGCCAGCAGCTGCACCGCGTACAGCACGCCGAGCTGCCACGCCGCCTTCCGCACCGCTGGCGAGGGCCGCAGCCGCGTCACCATCCCCGCCGAGAACACCACCAGTGCCCCCACGACCACCGCCAGCACGGGGTGCAACACCCGCAGCCGCAGCAGCACGTGCGCCGTCGGCGACAGGTCCTGGCGCAGTCCCTCCGCCAGGCTCGTCGCCGGGAAGAGCGTGTCTCCCAGCGCCGCGATGGCCCCGCTCACCCCCAACACCAGCAGCCCCACCAGACTCCCCGCCAGCAGCCACCCCGTCAGCCCCTGCCGCTTCAGCGTCAGCCGCTCCCGGCCTTCCGCCCACCACGACGTCAGCGCCATCGCCCCCACCAGCAGGAACGTGTTGATGAGGTGCACCGCCATCCAGAAGGCCCGGGCGATGGACTCGTTGTCCGCCACCATCTTGAAGAGCACCAGCCCCGCCCCCACCGCCGCCTCCGTCAGCATGAAGAAGAGCGAGGCCGCCGCCGCCATGCGCACCGGGTGCCCCTTCGCGTGCGCCCTCAGGCCCCACACGCACAGCACCACCGCCAGCACCATCGCCAGCCCGCTCGTCACCCGGTGCGTGTACTCGATGAGCGTCTGCACGCTCGGCGCCAGCGGCACCACCTCGCCGTTGCACACCGGCCAGTGGTCTCCACACCCCGCTCCCGATTTCGTGGCTCGCACGTAGGCGCCCCACAGCACCACGGCCAGCGTGTAGGCGAGGGTGAACCAGCTGAAGACGCGGTAGGCACGGGAGGAGACGGAGGTGCTCATCGGGTGTCTCCTCCCTAACTCACTTTGCCCCCGAGCGCCCCCTCCACGTGCCCCGCTCTCCGGCCCGGAGCCTTCGCCTGGCCGCTCTCCGGGGTCTCCTTCGCTCATATCCACCGGGGCATCCAATACCCACCCCCGTTTCCAGGGAGGGTCGCTTTGGATATGCCCGCCTGCTCGCGGAAGGCCTTTGGATGATTTCCATCCGGCTTCCAGCGGCCTCCGGCTCCTGGCATGCCGGATGCTACGTGTCTGCTCGACAACGATTTCGGGTTCGGGCGCTTCGGTGCCCGAAGCGTCCGTGGGTCGGGGGCCCCCCCACCTCGGCCCCCGGACGCATCTTTTCGCGGGTGTAGTCGTAGCCATGCACCGCGGGTCGGGTTCGCCCCCTGTCCTGGCCCGCGGTGTTCTTTTTCCTCCTCACCCGTCACGACTCAGCGCATCTCGGCGCGGACGCCCTCGAGCAGGCCGGCCTCGGTCCCGCGGTAGACGGAGTCCGGCTCCAGCACGGGTTCTCCCGGGGCCACGAGCAGGTGGATGGCCCCCTCGAAGGGCGCGTTCGGGAAGTACGTGCGCATCCAGCCGCTGCCCGGCTCGCGCAGGTCGGCCTCGGGGACCCATGCGCTCGTGCCCGTCCACGAGTCGTGGATGAGGAGCTCCTGCCCGGACTCTCCCTGCCGCATCGCCGTGGCGCTCAGCCAGTGGTCGGCGAGTCCGATGGCCACGGGCTTGCCCTCGGCCAGCTGCGTGGTGAGCGCGTCCACGGCCTGTTTGCGATTGTCGGGTTTGACCACGGTGGCCTCGCCGCCGAAGCGATCGCTCACCTGCCACTTCATCATGTCCAGGCCCCAGCCCGTCGTGGTGCCGCCCGGCCGCGAGCCCAGCGCGAAGCCGTCGTTGTCCGGATGCGAGCGGAGCACCGCGCCCTCATAGGCCGCGCGCTCGTCGGGGGACAGGGTCGCGAACCGGGCCGCGCGTTCCGGATCCAACGAGGCCTCCATGGACATGAGGGCGTTGGCGCCGCAGGTGTTGTTCCACGCCTGGGGCGCGTTGCCCGAGGGGTTGGTGGCCTCCGGAGTGGTGGTGGGCCGGGGCGCGGCGGTCGGTGTGGCACCCCCGCTGGCGCTGGTTTCCGAGGGGCCGGGCCACATCCCCTCCGCGAAGGCCAGCTCGGGCGTGGTGTAGCCGAGGTACGGGCCCGAGTCCTCGATGAGCTGGCCGATGGACGAGAGGTGCACGCCCGGGGCGCCCTCGTAGCCGGAGGTGATGACCTCGGGGGTGCCATCCGCCGCCATGCGGCCCGTGGCGATGCAGATGTGGCCATCGTCGTCGTTGTCCTCGGTGGCATCGAAGAAGACGATGGCGCCCGCGTCCAACGGGGTCTCCGGGCTCGCTGTCCTTATCTTGTCTTCCCGCTGGAGGCCGTTGAAGGCGCCGATGGCGTTGTTGGTGCCACTGGCGTAGTTGATCTCCGGAGCCCGCGCGGCGGTCTGGTGGATGGCGTACGCGCGGATCACGAAGTTGAGGCACGCGTCGTCGTAGCCGGTGTTGCCCATCTGCTCGTTGGCCCAGGCGAGCGCCGTGGCCGGGCCGCCATCCCGCACCACCGGGCCCTGGGAAACGGGTGTGCCTCCGTTGATGTCCACCACCGCGGGGGCGTTGCTGGCCGCCTCGAAGACGCTCTGGGCCGTGCTCGCGGCGTTGCCTGCCGCGGACGCCACCTGCTCACCCACCTTCTTCGCGACCTCGGTGACGGTGCGTGCCACCTGGGTGGCCGTCTGGAGGAGAGAGGAAAGACCAGGGCGGATGGGGTCGGTCATGCGGAGCCTCCTGCGGCGTGGGCACTGTCCTCCAGTATGCCCCACCGCCCTGACGCCAGCGTCATCAGCCCCGGATGCGCAGCCTGTCCGCCCCCAGCACCGTCGGCAGTGGCCCGAAGGCCAGCGAGCGCTCGATGGCGTTGCGCAGCTCGCGCACGTTGCCCGGCCAGGAGTGCGCCACCAGCGCGGCCAGCGCGTCCGGCGCGAGCTGCGGCGGCTCCTGTCCCGCCGGGGTGAGCTGGTTCACGAAGTGGCGCGCCAGGGCCACCACGTCCTCGCGCCGCTCGCGCAGCGGGGGCACCCTCAGGGGCACCACCTGCAGCCGGTAGTACAGGTCCTCGCGGAAGCGGCCTTCGCGCACCAGCTGTCCCAGGTCCCTGTGTGTGGCGGCGATGACGCGCACGTCCACCTGCGCGGGCCGCGTCTCGCCCAGGGGGAAGACCTCGCCGTTCTCCAGGAAGCGCAGCAGCTTGGGCTGCACCTCGAGCGGCAGCTCGCCAATCTCGTCCAGGAAGAGCGTGCCACCGTGGGCCGTGCGGATGACACCCGGGTGGTCCGTGGCCGCGCCCGTGTAGGCGCCGCGCCGGTAGCCGAAGAGCTGGCCCTCGAAGAGCTCGCGCGGCACCGCGGCGCAGTTGAAGGCCACATAGGGCCGCTCCGCCCGCACCGACAGCCGGTGGAGGGCGCGTGCCACCACCTCCTTGCCGCTGCCGGACTCGCCGGTGACGATGACGGTGGCGCGCGAGCCGCTCAGCCCCGCCAGCTCCCCCTTCAGCTTGCGCATGGCGGGGGAGGCGGCGATGAAGCCGGGCACCTCGGGGGCGCTCTCGGGCTCGCCCGCGGGAGGCTCCACGTGGGCGAAACCGCGCAGCACCGCCACCTCCAGCGCGAAGCCCGCCAGCCGCGCCAGCGCGGTGAGCAGCGCCCGGCCATCCGCCGGCAGGGGGCCCGCCACGCCCACGCGCAGCCGGCGGCCACACCCATCGCCGAACTCCACCCACTCGCTGGCGGGGACGCCTTCCTCTCCCAGCAGCAGCGTGGCCCGGCCCTGCGAGTCCAGCTCCTCCAGGCGGGGGCCGAGGCCGGGGAAGAGGCCCTCCAGCACCCTCACCAGCTCGCGCTGGATGAGCGGCGCGCCCATGCCCCGCACGGCCAGCCGCTCGAAGGGCACCATCAGGGACTCGGCGCCCAACCGGGGGGCGCCGTCGGACGCGGGGGCCTCCTGCACCTGCACCGGCGTGGGGAGCGGCTCCGGGCTGAAGTCAGGGGGCGGGGTGATGCCGTGGCGCCGCAGCTCCTCCTCACTCTGGATGAGCCGGGCCTCGGCGCCGGGCTCGCCTCCGGCGCGCGCCGCCTGGGCGAGCGTGCGGCGGGTGAGGGCGGTCTCGGGGCGGTCTCCCGCGAGGGTGAAGGTGGCCAGCGAGGCCTCCAGCTTCTCGCGGGCCTCGCGCGAGCGCCCCTCGCGCGCGAGCAGGGCGCCCTCGTGGCGGTGGAGCAGCGCGGTGCTCCAGGCGGAAGGGCACTGCTCCAGCAGGGTGCGGGCCCGGCGCAGCGCGGTGCGGGCCTCCGGGAGCTGGCCCGCGGCGGCGCGCGCTCCCACCTCGGCGACGAGGCAGTCGCGCCGCAGGATGGGCCAGCCGCCCCCCTCCTGGATGCGGGCCTGGGTGTGGGCGAAGCCCTCCGCGGCCCGCTGCGCGTGGCCCTCGGCCCAGTCCACCAGCGCCTCCACCCAGCAGCCGGTGGCGTGGGTGTGGGCCTGCAGGTGGGACCCGGCGTAGCCCGAGAGCCGCGCCGCCAGCCGGCGCATGTCCGCGTAGCGCCCGGTGAGGTACAGGAAGCGGGCGCGCTGCAACGCCAGATGCTGGGGCGTCCAGCCGTGCTCCTCCAGCACCGCGTCGCCCTCGTCCAGCACCGCCTCGGCCTCGGCGAAGCGGGCCAGCCGCAGCAGGGCGTCCGCCTCCGCGCGCGCGGCGAAGATGAAGGTGAAGCCCCGCGCCCCCCGCCCGTCCCAGGCCAGCTCCCGGGCACGGCGCACCAGCGCGAGCGCCTCGTCGGGCTCGGCCGCCTCGTCCAGCCGGCGCTGCGCCAGGAAGGCCAGGGCGCGCGCCTCCATGAAGGCATAACCCTCGCGCGCCGCTTCCCGCGCCAGCTCGCGGAAGCGCCGGGTGGCCAGCGAGACCTCGCCCCGGAAGGCGGCCTCGTGCGCGAGCGCGTCCGCGCCCACCAGCCGCATCGTGGGGTCCGACACCCCGGCCAGTGCCTCCTCCACGCGTCCTTCCTGGCGGGAGATGAGCTCGGGCGCGCCCATGTAGAAGGCCGCGGACATCTCCGCGATGCGCAGGTGGCAGCGGGCCTCCGCGCTCGCGAAGACGTTGGGCCGCAGCAGCGCCTCGGCGCGTGCCACGTGCACGTTCACCTTGCCCAGGTCGAAGAGCCGGCCGTCCGGTGAGGCGAAGAGGTTGGCGGCCATCGCGTGCACGTGCACCTCGACGGCCTCGGGCAGCAGGCCCGCGTCGGCCTCGGCCAGGTGGGGCAGCAGCAGCGTGAAGGCCCGCCGCACGTCCTCGTGGCCCCAGCGGTATGCGTAGGCCAGGCCCACCGCGGCCAGGGCGCGCGCCCCCACGGAGCGCAGCCCGCCCGAGGCCAGCACCGCCAGCAGGGCGTCCTCCGCGGCCCGCCACTCGGCCCGCCGCAGCAGCGCATGGCAGGGCGCCAGCAGGGCCCGCTCCTCGCGTGACACCTCCTGACGCATCAGGCCCAGGCGCGCGGGAGGCGGCGGCAGGGCTGGCTGGCCCCCTTCGGCGAACAGTCGCAGCGCCTGGGCCCCCCGGCCCCTCGGCCGCCGGGCCTGCGGGGCGGCCTGCGGCAGCTCCCAGCGGTACACCGTCAAGGGCGTCACACCGAGCTGCCGGGCGAAAGCCGCGCGACTCAACCCTCCGCGCAGCGCGCGAATCACCTCGGGTCCGAATCCCTCTGCCTCAGTCCTCGACACCTGCGTCCCCTTGCGCCCCCCCAGCGCTTTCTCTTCTTCGATCATTTGGCGTGGAAGGGCAAACTCCGCGGGCCCGCCAACAGGTGAGCCCGGTGCTTCCATCCCCCGGAGGAGGATTCGGAAGCCAACGGCTTCCCTGGCCGGAGGGTGGAATCGGTGCAATCGTGGTTCCAGAGGAGGCGCTCGCCATGGCTCCGCAACCACCCTTTCCACCTCAACCCCCCGGTTCTCCTCCGGAATCCCCGCTCCAGAAGCACCTGCGCCGCATGATGGAGGCCCTCGCCGAGGGCCAGAAACACCATGCCCGATGGATGGAGATGTGGGCGCGCTACGAGGCCCAGGAGCGGGAGAAGTGGGCGCGCCACCACGGGAAGGACTGGGAGGCGCGGGTGGACCACCAGGTCCGCAAGTGGGAGCGGTGGGGCGAGCAGCAGGCGCGGAGGTGGGAGGAGTGGGGGCAGAACCTGGGCAAGCGGGAGCGCCGCAAGTTGGAGCGGCAACTGCAACGGCAGATGGTGCGCGAGCAGCGGCGCGCCCTGAAGCGGCAGCGGCGCAACGAGGAGGCCGAGCCGTTGGTGGGGTGGGTGTTCGCCATGGCCTCGCTCGTGCTCACGGGGATGGCGTTCCTCCGCCCTCAGATGTGGTGGCTCGTCTTCGTGGCGCTCGGCCTGGGGATATCCTCGGCGAGCATCCTGGGCCGCGCCCGGCAGCACCGGCTCCAGGAGGGCAAGCGGGAGGGGACGGCCGCGCTCGAGTCCGAAGGCGAGGAGGCCTCCGGGGAGCCGGAGAAGACCGTGGCCCCCGGGGCGTCGGAGGACCCGAGGAAGGCGCGGGTGGACACGCTGTGCGACAAGCTGCTGGCGGAGCTGCGCTCGGGGCCGGGGGTGCTGCGGGAGGTGGTGCACCAGCCGGAGCAGACGGTGGAGGGGTTGCGCAAGAGCTGCCACGAGCTGGTGCGCCGCGAGCGGGAGCTGCGCTCGCTCTCCTCGCCCGAGGACGAGCGCCGGCTGGAGGACGAGCGCGCGCAGCTGTCGGCCCGGGTGGAGTCCGAGCGCGACGCGGTGGTGAAGGAGCGGCTGGAGGGGGCGCTGCGCCTGCTGGACGAGCAGCGGCGGCAGCGGGCGGAGCTGGCCACGGCGGCCTCGCGGCTGGAGGCCGAGCACATGCGCCTCTACTACACGCTGGAGAACCTCTACACGCAGGTGCTGCGGGTGCGCTCGGCGGACGCGGCGAGCGCGGACGTGGCGGGCGCGGGGCTGCGCCGGAGCGTGGAGCAGCTCGGCCTGGAGATGGACGCGGTGGCCGAGGCGGTGGAAGAGGTCCACCGCGATGCGCCGCCGCGCGAGCGGGTGCCTACTCGTTAGCCTGGGCCTGCGTCCGGTCCGGGAGCGAGGATGGGTGCGCCACGCGCACCGTCTTGATGTTGAGGAACTCGAGCAGCCCGTGGCGTGCCAGCTCGCGCCCGTGGCCCGAGGCCTTCACCCCGCCGAAGGGCAGGCGGGTGTCGCTCGCCACCATGCCGTTGATGAACACGGAGCCGGCCTCCAGCCCGTCGATGAAGAGGCGCTGCTCGGCCTCGTCGCGCGTCCACACCGAGGAGCCCAGTCCGTAGGGTGAGTCGTTGGCGAGGCGCAGCGCGTCCTTCGCGTCCTTCGCGCGGAAGAGGACGGCGACGGGGCCGAACATCTCCTCGCCGTAGGCCGGAGTGCCCGGAGGGGGGTTGGCCAGCACGGTGGGCGGGTACCAGAAGCCGGGGCCGGGCGGCTTGAGTCCCCCGAGCAGCAGCTTCGCCCCCGAGGCCATGCTGCGCTCCACCTGGTCGTGCAGCCCGTCGCGGATGCTCGCCGTGGCCAGCGGGCCCACCTCCGTCTTCGCGTCCGTGGGGTCTCCCACCACGGCGCGGCGCATCCGCTCGACGAAGCGGCGCTCGAACTCGTCATAGACGGGCTCGGTGACGATGAAGCGCTTGGCGGCGATGCAGGACTGGCCGTTGTTGATGAGGCGGGCCTTCACCGCCGTCTCCACCGCCAGCTCCAGGTCCGCGCTCGGCAGCACCACGAACGGGTCGCTCCCACCCAGCTCCAGCACCACCTTCTTGAGCTGCTGGCCCGCGCGCTGGCCCACGTCGCGGCCGGCGCCCTCGCTGCCCGTAATCGTCACCGCGCGAATCCGTGGATCCTCGATGAGCTTGCGCACCCCGGCCACGTCCACCAGCAGCGTCTGGAAGACGCCCTGGGGGAAGCCCGCGCGCACGAAGAGCTCCTCCAGCGCGAGCGCGCACTGGGGCACGTTGTGCGCGTGCTTGAGCAGGCCCACGTTGCCGGCCATGAGGGCCGGGGCGGCGAAGCGCACCACCTGCCAGAAGGGGAAGTTCCACGGCATGATGGCCAGCACCGGCCCGAGCGGCTGGTAGCGCACGAAGCTCCTGTCCGGCGGGGTGTCCACCGGCTCGTCGACGAGGAAGCGCTCGGCGTGCTCCGCATAATAGTGACAGGCGGTGGCGCACTTGCGGGCCTCGGCGCGCGCGGCCTCCAGCGGCTTGCCCATCTCCTCCGTCATCATCCGCCCGTAGCGCTCCGCCTCGTCCTCCAGCAGCTGCCCGGCCCGGCGCATCCACCCGGCGCGCTCGGCGAACGAGGTGTGGCGGTACGTGTGGAACGTCTCCCCGGCCCGCCGCAGCCGCGCCTCCACCTCCTCCTGTGAGTGGGCCGCGAAGGTGCGCAGCGTCTTGCCGGTCGTGGGGTCGATGGTGGCGAAGGCCATGGTTTCCTCCCGGGGCGCGGAGTGTGGGCCCGCCGCGGGGTGGCAACAAGGCGTGTGTGTGTCCGCCGCTCACTCCCGGACGTGTCCTCCGGGGAGGGGTGTAACGCGCGAGCGGTTCGTTCGTTGATGGCGCGGCTGTCGTACTTCACGGCGATTGCATGTTTTCTGATTCATTCTTGAAGCGTGGATTTCAATTTCGACGCGGAACATCCGCTGCCTCTGAAAATCAGGCTTTCCTTTGTTCAGTAACAGCGACATGTTTCAGCGCTGACGGCATGCCCACGGGGGCATTCCAGTCCTTTCAAGCGCTTGGCGGGTTGGTGCGATTCCTGCTTCGAGCTCGCGCAAGTCGTACCAGGGGGGGGCGGCAGAAACGTTGCTTCACCCTGCTGGCAGCAAACCTTTTCGAGGAACCCAATGCGATTCAATCTCCGCCACATCGTCCCGTTCGCCCTGCTCTGGCTGGGTTGCGGTGCCGAGCCGTCCGTCTCCGAGGCCCTGCCCGCGCAGGCCGAGGAGCTGGCCCAGGAGCAGTCGATGCTCCGGGATTTCGACTGCTCCGATTGCCTGAAGGGGACGGAGGGTGCCCGGCTCGTGGGAGGCTTCTCTCGCGAGCGGGTGGTGGACGACATCTACCACTACAGCGTCGACGTGCGGGTGGGCCCCACGGTGTATGACACCATCACCCTGCACCGCGTGGTGCGGGAGCGGAGGGTGTGGTCGCCGAAGAAGGGCTCCGAGGCCGTCTTCATGGTGCACGGCGATGCCTGGGACTTCCGGGGCGCCTTCATGGCCAGCACGCAGACGAGCGCGGTGCCGGTGGACCACTCCATCGCCGTCTACCTGGCGCAACGCGGCGTGGACGTGTGGGGCATCGACCTGCGGTGGACGCACGTGCCGCTGGGGACCGAGGACTTCTCCTTCATGAAGAACTGGGACCTGGGCATGCACGCGCGGGACGTGGGCACGGGCCTGACGGTGGCGCGGGCGGTGCGCGCGCTGACGGGCAACGGCGGCGGCAAGGTGAACCTGCTGGGCTGGAGCCGCGGGGCGATGGTGGCCTACGCCTACCTCAACGCGGAGACGCAGCTGCCTCCGGGGCTGCGCAACGTGAGCGGCTTCATCCCGGTGGACATGGTGGTGAAGTTCGGGCCGGAGGGCGAGTCGCAGCGCCAGTGGGCGTGCGCGCGCGCGGAGCTGGCCAAGGTGCAGCTCGAGGCGGGGCGCGTCGAGGGCGGTCTGCTGGGCGCCGGCGCGGGCGTGGCCATCAAGCTCCTGGGTGAGGCGGCCATCGCGTACCCGGATGAGCCCGCGAACCTGCCGCCGCTGCCGCCGCTGCCCAACAAGCAGCTGGCCATCACCCTGGGCGCGGCGACCTTCTCGTTCATCTCGGCCCCGGAGCTCGGCGTCCAGCCGACGGTGCCCGTCTACCACTTCAACGCCGGCCAGTTCGGCGAGGGCGGCGACCTGACGGCGCTCCGGTACGTGAAGGAGCGGCAGTTCTTCGACTTCATGCGCTCGGCCCACCCCTTCCAGAGCTTCAAGGAGATCGTCGAGTCCGAGCAGTTGCTGTGCGGCCAGGAAGACCTGCCGTACGACGACCACCTGAACAAGATCTCCGTGCCGGTGCTGCACGTGGGCGCCGCGGGCGGCTTCGGCAGCTACGGCGAGCACCTGCCCAAGAATCTGCTGGGCAGCAGGGACGTGACGGTGAAGCGGGTGCAGCGCGAGTCGAACGACGCGCGCTTCGCCGACTTCGGCCACGCGGACCTGTTCCTGGCCGAGGACGCGCCGGAGCATGTCTGGGAGCCCATCTATAAGTGGATGAAGCGTCACTGAGCGTCCGGGCGCACCTGCCGCCCTCCCGCCGGGCCTCGCGGATTCGCGGGGCCCGGTTTTTTTGTGGCCCGGGTGCGCGCCGGGGGAGGGCTTGCCACACGACTTAGATTGGAACCCTGCGCTCCGGGTCTATCCCGCCAACCCGGAGGGAGGGAGTCCCAGCCATGGTCGACAACATCTGGTCCGAATTCGCGTGGAGCTACGATGCCATCTGCTCCCAGCTCAACTGCTACCGGAGGATGGTGGCCAAGATTCTGCGCGACACCAAGGGCCGCCGGTACGTCATCGACGCGGGGTGCGGCACGGGCCTGGTGAGCCAGCCGCTCGTCGAGCGTGGGCACACGGTGGTGGGCTTCGACAACAACGTGGCGATGCTCGGGCTGGCGCTGCGCAAGCACGCCCAGGCCCCCGAGGAGGCGCGGCGCCGCTGGAAGATTCTGGAGGGGGATGTGCGCTCCTTCCCCCAGGGAGTGCCGGGCGAGGCGGACGCCGTGGTGCTCAACAACGTCCTCTTCTACGTGCGCGAGCCGGGGGCGGTGCTGTGTGAGGGCTTCGAGCGCCTCAAGCCAGGAGGCGTGCTCATCGTCACCGGGCCGCGGAAGCGGCCGGACCTGCAGAAGGTGATGATGAGCTCCATCGAGGAGTGGAAGGCGGAGGGCCGCTGGGACGAGGCGCTCAAGTCCGCCACCACCTACCACGCGGACGTGACGCGCCGGCTGGTGTCCGACCCCAACGAGATGGTGACCTTCTTCGAGACGGAGGCCCTGGTGGACACGCTGCGGGGCCTGGGCTTCTCGCGCGTGGTGGCGGCCGACAGCGACGACTACTACGGCGAGAACTACTACGTCTGCGTGGCCCGGTAGGGCCGGTGGGCCCGGTGGACCCGGGCCCCTCCCCCGCCACGAGGGCCTAGGCGACCAGGCCCAGCAGGCGGGCGTCGGAGATGATGCGGTTGCCGTCCACCTTCAGGCGGTTGGTGAGGAAGGGCGCGATGTCATCCGCGCGCTTGTGCAGGCGCGCGTAGTTGTTGTCGTAGATGCGCGTCACGATGAGCTGAGCGGACGCGATGATGCGCTGGAGGTTGTGCTGCAGCTCGTTGCCCTCCATGACGAGGTGGAGCTCGCAGATGTACTTGCGGTGGTCCTCCAGCAGCTTGAAGAGGCCCTTGCGCTCCTCGCTGTTGGGCACCCGTGCCTTGGGCGCGGTGGTGATGACGGCGCACAGCTGCTGGCGGTTCTTCTCGTAGGCCTCGCGGAAGCGCGAGGCCACCACCATGAGCTCCTGTGGCGTGGGAGGCTGCTCCCAGCGGATGAAGAAGACCCTGTGGATGTGGGCCGTCTTGAAGTTCGGAGCGGGAATTGAAGAGGACTTGGAAGTCGTAGCGGAAGCGAACATGGGGACCATCACTCCCAGAGCTGGCCGGGGAGGAGGCCGGACATGCGCGTCCGAAACCACCTGTGTGCCCGGCACGAGCACAGCTTGGTGCCCGTAAGCTGGTGACGGTGGGGGAGATCCCCAAGCCCCCGAGGCATGGTCTGCCCTCCGGAGCACGAATCCCCGGGGCGCAGTGTCGGAGAGCGCACGGATGGGAGGTGAGGATCAGAAGGGAGAGGTCGTCGAGCAGTGCCAGGAGCGCTTAACGTGGGGGCATATGCGACTCGCGCTGAATGCGCTGCGGGAGCGCGTCCGTGGGATGGGAGCGGACGGTATCGGCCTGTTGGCTACATTGCTGGCACTGGTGACGGTGGTGCTGGGCTTCATCGCGCTGTCGGATGAGGTGAGGGAGAAGGAGACACAGCACGTGGACGAGCGCGTGCTGTTGTCGCTGAGGCGCCCGGACAATCCGGGGGAGCCGGTGGGCCCGCTGTGGCTGGCCGAGGCGGCGCGGGACGTGACGGCGCTGGGCAGCGTGTCGGTGCTGACGCTGGTGGTGTGCGCGGTGAGCGGCTTCCTCCTGCTGGTGAGGCGCTGGCGCACGCTGGGGCTGGTGGTGGGCTCCACGGTGGGAGGGGCGCTGTTGAACACGCTCCTCAAGGGCCTCTTCGCGAGGCCGAGGCCCACGGTGGTGCCACACCTCACCTCGGTGCTGACGGAGAGCTTTCCGAGCGGGCACGCGATGCTGTCGGCCATCGTCTACCTGACGTTGGGGGCGCTGCTGGCGCAGCTCACCGAGCGGCGGCGGCTCAAGGCCTACCTGGTGGCGGTGGCGCTGCTGCTGACGATGTTCATCGGGGTGACGCGGGTGTACCTCGGGGTGCACTACCCGACGGACGTGCTGGGCGGGTGGATGGCGGGACTGGCGTGGGCGCTGCTGACGGCGTTGGTGGCGCGAGCGGCCAAGCGGCGCAGCCCCGAGCTCCAGGAGGAGGCCCGGGGCGAAACCACCCCGTCATGAGATGGGGAAGAGGGGCCCGTGGGGGCGAGTGGGCAGCCGCACGCAGAAGGCGACGCCTTTGGGGTGGTTGTCCTCCACCCAGAGCCACCCACCGTGGGCCTGCACGGCGCGGCGGCAGAAGGCGAGGGCCAGCCGGTTGCCGCCCTCGGCGCGCCCGGTGGTGGGCGTGTGCTCGGGCACGTGGGCGTCGAAGAGGTGCGCGCGCGCGGCGGGGGCGATGTGGGGGCCCTCGTCCCGCACCCGCAGCTCCAGCAGTCCCGGCTCGGGGTTGGAGGCCTCGAGCGTCACCTTGCTGCTGCCCAGCGCGGTGTATTGGAAGGAGTTGTCCAGCAGGTTGAGGAGGGTGCGCCGCAGCAGCTCGCGGTCGGCGGTGAGGTGCGGCTCCACCAGCTTGATGTTCTGGGCGAAGCGGCGCGGGGAGCTCACCAGCCGCTGCTGGAAGTCGCGAGCCACCTCGGAGAGCAGCAGGTGGGCATCGAACTCCGTCGCGTTGAAGGCGAAGGTCGCCTCGTCACCGCTGGCGTCCAGCAGGTTGGACACGGTGCGCTGCAGGCCGTCGGCCGCGTCGCGGATGTCGCGAGTGGCGCGCAGCAGGTCCTCCGGCAGGTGGGGTCGGTAGAGGGTGAAGGTGGCGTTGGTGAGGATGCTGGACAGGGGCGCCTTGAAGTCGCGCATCACCTTGAAGAGCAGTGTGTCCTTCTGCTGCTGGAGGCTGGCCAGTGTGTCGCGCTGGGAGCGGAGCTCCTCCTCGCGCCGCTCCAGCTCGCGCACGCGCAGCCGCAGGAGCAGCTGGGCCTCGACCTGACGCCCGAGCACCGCTAGCGCGTCCGCCTGACTGGGGGTGAGCTGACGCGGCTGGTGGTCGATGACGCAGAGGGTGCCGAGGGGATGTCCGCTCGCGCTCCTGATGGGGATGCCAGCGTAGAAGCGCACATGAGGCCCCTGGGTGACGAGCGGGTTGTCGTGGAAGCGCTCGTCGTTGTGCGAGTCCTCCACGACGAAGAGCTGCTCGCCGAGGATGGCGTGAGCGCAGAATGCGAGGTCGCGCGGCGTCTCCGGGGCGTCAAGCCCGACGCGGGACTTGAACCACTGGCGGTAGTGGTCGACCAGGGACACCAGGGCGATGGGCGTGCCGCACAGCTGCGAGGCCAGGCGCGTCAGATCGTCGAAGCCGGCCTCCGGCAGCGTGTCGAGGATTTCCAGGGTGTCGAGCGCCGCGAGGCGCGCTTCCTCCTGGGGATGGGGCGGGGCTGCCTTCATCGATCGTTCTCCGGGAGGGAGACTCCTAGCAGGGGCATCCGGCCACGCAACATTCGATGTGGGACCACATGTCCGGAGCCCGCCTGCTGGGACGGAGAGCATCCGGAGGACGTGCTCGTCCGGGATGGAGCGAGGGGAGATCAGGCTTGCGGCTCGGGTTTCTTCGTTTCTTTCCCCTCCTCTTCCTTTTTCTTCCTCCACTCCTTCAGTCTCTCGACGATGGAGAATGGGTGAAAGGCGAGATGGTCAATGTTACGATGATACGCCGCCAGGTAGTGCTCGCCCCCGAGCTGGATGACGGCTTGCGAGGGACGTTCTGGCAGGCTGTAGAACCAGGCTTTTGCTTCCTCACGCGTGTGGAAGGCGGCCATCGCGGGAGGAAGGCCATTCTGCATCATCTCCTCAAGATGGAACTCGAGAGTGGGACTGTGGAGTAGCCCGCGGCGATTGCGCTCACGCCAGTAATAGACAGTGTAGTACTCGTCCGCGATCAGTACGCTGGCCATATGAGGTGGTTTGGGATTGTCTTTTAGCCAGGCATCCGCCTCCTCGCGCGTGTTGAAAGCGGCGATCACTTGAGCAGGTCCTTCGGTCCCAAGTTCCTTTCGGTAGTCCTCGAAATCATACTGTTGGCCGGTCGTATCTATGAATCTGAGTGCTTCAGCTGCGGCGAGAAGCAACTCCCGCTCCTCTCGGGATTGATTCGTTTCATGGAGCCGACCGAGGAACTCTATTGCTTCGAGAATGAGTTTTCCGATTTCCATATGACGCCGTCATGAGAGGCGAGCAGGGCTCATCATGATGCCAGAAGCACCGCTGGCGCGAGGATAACGACCCCCGCACCAGCGGAAACCGTGACAAAGGCAATCCCTGCGATGATGACAACGCTTCCCACCAAGAGCATCTGACGGTTGTGCTTCAACCAGTCAATCGCTTCGTCCACGGCAGAGAATTCCTGGGGGCGGCGCTCCTGTAGTTCCTTGCAATCGATGTAGGGTTGCATACATCGGTGCTCACAGTACACCTGCTTCCCGCCCTTGCCCCGATTCCCAGTCGTCATGTGTCCAAATCCCCGAGCAAGAGGGCGGCTCATGCATTCGCGGACGCACTCGCGGTTCTCCTCATCGCAGTCGCGTTGGTGGCACGACACGGGGGCGCTGCGTCCATGGGGTGCACGGGCGCCCGATAGCGACCCGTACCGCGAGAGGTCGAAATCCTTGGCGGGCCGCCAGTCGTGGGTGACCTGGCCGCTGGATGATTCCTCGATGACGAGCACGTAGCGGGTGAGCTCCTCGACGTCAGGGGCGGTGGTGTGGCGCGTGGCGCCACAAGAGGCGAGCAGCAGGCAGAGGATCGAGGTGAGGAGTCTTGCTGGGGCCATACGGGGGGGCGGATAGCACGCGGCGCCCACCTCGCGCGAGGCCGTGGTACTCAAGAGCCGTGGACGATCTCGACGCCCGCCGCCGTGAGCAGCACAAGCTGCGTCTCTCCTGGATGCCGTGGCTCTACTTCACGCTCAAGCCGCGCCACCGCGCCTGGGCCGAGGCCTGGCAGAAGGAGGTGCAGGACCAGCTGCGCGAACTGGAGACAGTCGAAATCGCCGAGGGCTGCTTCATCGCCCCGGAGGCGCGGCTGTTCGCCGAGCCGGGCCGGCCCATCCGCATCGTCGGCCCCGGGGTGAGCATCGCCGCCAACGCCTTCGTCCACGGGCCCGTGGTGCTCGAGGCCGGGGTGAGCCTCAACGCGCGCGTTAGCCTGGACGGCGGGGCGGGCGGCATCCACATCGGCGAGGGCAGCCGCGTCGCCACCGGCGCCACCCTCTACGCCTTCGACCATGGGCTCGCCCCGGATCGGCCCGTGCGCTCCCAGCCCGTCACCTCGCGCGGCATCGTGCTCGGCAAGGACGTCTGGGTGGGCGCCAACGCGGGCATCACCGATGGCGTGCGCATTGGAGACCATGCCGTGGTGGGCATGGGCGCCGTCGTCACCCGGGACGTGCCCGCCTGGGCCATCGTCGCCGGCGTCCCCGCGCGGGTCATCGGCGATCGCCGCGACCGCCATCGCTCCGGCGCTCCGGATGCCTCCTGGCCACCAGTGGACGATTCCCAGGACTGACCGTCCAACAGTCTCACGGCATTCTTTCAACGCCGGACAACCTCGCATCCGCGAGCGATGGCTGATTTGACGCGCTTTCATTCCGAGGCCTTATGCTCTCGGAAAAAGAAAATGGGTCCACTCGGAGCCGAGGGGGGGATGCGCGAGGGGCCCAAGGGAGACGGACGGGGAAATCGTTTCCTCTCGACCGTCCTCCCCGGGGGAAAGGAGCGCGGGAATGGTGTACCAGCAGCTGTCGCAGGCCAGCGTCTTCGAGGCCGAGAGCCCGGCGCCGGGTTCGCTCTCACGTATGGACATGCTGGCGCTCGCCGCGGGCCTCCGCTCGGGATTGTCGGCGGACGCGCTGCGCTACCACTTCCTGGCGGAGCAGCTGAGTGAGGTCGTCTTCCACCTCGACGGCCTGGGCGCGCTCACCTTCCTGGGCCCCACCTGGACGTCGCTGACGGGGCTGGAGGTGGAGGAGGTGCTCGGGCAGCCGCTGGTGGAGATGGCGCACCCGGAGGACAGGCCGCGGGTGCAGGCCGTGCTGGATGCGCTCGCCGCGCGCGTCCAGCCCTCCTTCCGCATCGAGCTGCGGCTCCTGGCGGCTGGAGGCCCGTTGTGGGTGGAGCTGGCCGCCCACAGCTCGCCGACGGGGCAGGGCGAGGTGCTGGGCACGCTGACGGACCGCACCGAGCGCCGGCAGATGCAGGCGCGCCTCCAGCAGTCGGATCAGCTGGCCACCCTGGGGATGCTCGTGCCGGGCTTCGCGCACGACATGAACAACCCGCTGGCCTTCATGCTCGCCAACCTCGACTACCTGCTGTCCAGCATGGGCGACGTGGCCGGGGCCACCCGGCCGGAGCAGGTGGCCGAGTGGCGCGAGGCGGTGGGCGAGGTGCGCGAGGGCGCCGAGCGGCTGCGGCAGCTCATCGGCCACCTGCGCAGCTTCCGGGCGGACCCGAGCCAGGGACCGGTGGACGTGAACCGCCTGCTCGACCTGGTGGGGCAGATGGTGTCCAGCACGCTGCGCTCGCGCGGACGGCTGGTGCGGGACTACGGCTCGCGGGCCACGGTGGCCTGCGGCGAGGGCGTGCTGCGCCAGGCCTTCCTCAACCTCGTCCTCCACGCGGTGCTGTCGCTGCCGGACCACGGGGACACGAATGAGAACGAGGTGCGCCTGGTCACCCGCGAGGATGGCGAGGGCCACGTGGTGGTGGAAGTGCACCACACCGGCGCCTGCATCCCACCCGAGCAACTGTCGCGCCTCTTCGAGCCGCTCTTCACGCCGCGGGAGGCGAAGCAGGGCCCCTCGCTCTCCGTGTGTCATGACATCCTGCGAGGCTTGGGAGGGAGCATCTGCGTCTCCTCCTCGTGGGGTGAGGGCACCGTCTTCCGGGTGACGCTGCCCAGGGCCTCCTGAGCAGGGCCACCGGCCGCCCTGCACGGCCACCCGCGCTGTCCTATACCTCTGCAGGGGCCGCCCGGCCCTTTCTGGAGGTGTGTGTGCGCTCGTCCATCATCCGCCACGGTGCGCTCGTGCTGGCACTGCTCCTGGCGCTCGCCGGCTGTGGCCATCGTGGCTCGCGGAGCGGACAGGCGGACGCCGGGCAGACGCTGGGGCCGGAGGGACAGGGGCTCGGTGGCTCCTGCGCCGGGCAGCAGTCGTTCCTCATCGGCAGCGGTCTGTACGACATCACCGGCCCCGCCGCCGAGGTGGGGATGATGGGCTACGTGGAGCTGGAGCAGCAGACGGCCGGCATCCACCAGCGCTTGCGCTCGCGCGCCTTCGTCATCGCCTCGCCGTGCAACGGCAAGCGCGTGGTGTTCGTGAGCGCGGACCTGGGCATGATGTTCCAGGGCGTGAAGCAGCAGGTGGTGAAGCGGCTGCGCGACACCTTCGGCGGGCTCTACTCCGATGAGAACGTGCTGCTGAGCGCCACCCATACCCACAGCGGGCCGGGGGGCTACTCGCACTACGCGCTCTACAACCTGAGCACGTTCGGCTTCGTCCCACGCAACTTCGAGGTCATCGTCGACGGCATCTACCAGTCCATCGTCCGCGCGCACGCGCACCTGGGCCCGGGCCGCATCACCCTGGCGGCGGGGGACCTGCTCGACGCGAGCCGCAACCGCTCGCCCGAGGCCTACCGTCTCAACCCTCCCGAGGAGCGCGCGCGCTACGCGTACGACACGGACAAGCGGATGACGCTGCTGCGCTTCACCAAGGACTCGGGCGTGGAGGTGGGGCTCATCGACTGGTTCGCGGTGCACGCCACCTCGATGGGGATGAAGTACCGCTACATCAGCGGCGACAACAAGGGGTACGCCTCCTATCTCTTCGAGAAGGCGAAGGGCACGCGCTACGACGCCACCGGGGAGACCTTCGTGGCCGCCTTCGCGCAGAGCAACGAGGGGGATGTCACGCCCAACATCCACGGGGGCGAGGATGGGGGTGGCGAGGACGACTTCGAGAGCACGGAGCTCTCCGGCCGCAAGCAGTACGCACGCGCCGTGGCCCTCTACGAGAGCGCCATCACGCCCCTCACGGGCGGCGTGGACTACCGGCACGTGTACGTGAAGATGGACGACGTGACGGTGTCGCCGGCCTTCACGGGAGGCACCGAGGGGCACACCTGCCCGGCGGCCATCGGCATCTCCATGCTGGCGGGCGCCGAGGACGGGCCGGGCGTGGGACACGAGGGGGCCACCTGCGCCGCCATGCACGACGTGTGGAGCGCCTTCACCTGCACCACCACCACCACGCCCTGCCAGGCGGAGAAGCCCATCGTGCTGGAGATGGGCACGATGCAGCCCTTCCCGTGGAGCCCCGAGGTGCTGCCGCTGCAGCTCGTCACCGTGGGGAACGTGGCGCTGGTGGCGGTGCCCTTCGAGCTGACCACCATGGCGGGCCGCCGCCTGCGTGAGACGGTGCGGGCGCGGTTGGCCCCGGCGGGGGTGACGGAGGTGGTCATCGCCGGCCTGTCCAACGCCTACTCCGGCTACATCGCCACGCGCGAGGAGTACGCGAAGCAGGAGTATGAGGGGGCCTCCACCCACTTCGGCCCGTGGACGCTGGCGGCCCTCCAGCAGGAGTTCGACGGGCTGGCCCGGGCGCTGCGCGAGGGCACGTCCGTTCCCCCGGGACCGGCGCCGCGCGAGCTGCAAGGCCTGCAGAACCACCTGCGGCCCGGCGTCCTCTTCGACGACAAGCCGCTGTGGGGGCGCTTCGGGGATGTCTTCGTCGACGCGCGGGAGTCCTATGCGCGCGGGGAGACGGTGCGCGTCACCTTCTGGGGCGGGCACCCGAAGAACGATCCGCACATCCAGGGCACCTTCCTGCGCGTGCAGCGCCGCCGGGGCCTCTTCTGGGATGACGTGGCGTATGACTGGGACTGGGAGACGAAGTACACGTGGCGGCGCGGCTACTGCCTGCCCACCCTGGCGTGCTCGCACGTCATCATCGAGTGGGCCATCCCCCAGGACGCGGAACCGGGCACCTACCGCATCGTCCACGAGGGCGACTGGAAGTCCGGCTGGGATGGCAGGGTGCGCCCCTACAAGGGCGCCTCGCGCCCCTTCACCGTGAAGTGAGCCGGCGCCGGGTGGCGCTCAGCCGCAGGTCCGGTCCGCGTTGCAGCTCTTGCACTTGCTGCAGGCCTCGCCGCCCTTGCCACACTTGTCCTTCGTGTTGCCCGGCTCGCACGTATTACCCGAGCAGCAGCCATCGCAGGAGTCCGGCGTGCATTGGCAGGTGCCGTTCACGCATGCCTGTCCCGCGCCACAGGGCCCGCTGCTCCCGCACTTGCACTGCCCGTTCTCGCAGCGGTCCACGTTCACCCCGGTGCAGGAGGGCTGGGTGCCGCAGACACAGACGCCCCGTGCGTCACAGGCATTGGCTCGCGCCTCGTCACAGGCCACGCAGCTGATGCCTCCCGCTCCGCACGTCTGGAAGGTGGGGCGGGTGCAGATGCCCTCGATGCAGCAGCCGTTACACTCGATGCAGAAGGTGCCGTTGCCCCCGTCCGGGTTCTTGGCCTCCAGCCGGATGGCGACTTTCACCTCGTACCCATCCCGGATGTGCGTGCTGTTCTCGCCGCGCGCCACCGTGCCGGAGTCGTTCAGTCCCTCGATATAGACCGTCGTCCGCGCGCCATTGGGAGCATCCCCCAGCAGGATGCGCAACGTCTCCCCACTCTGTAGCAGCCGTTCCGGTTGCTCGGGCAGCAGGTGCGGGCCGAACGAAGGCCCTCCCTCCACCTCACCCCACACGCGCACCTGGGTGAGCAGCAGCGTGGGGGTGAACTCGGTGGTGACGTAGAGCGCCGTCCCGGAGACGGCGTCTGGATCCCTACAGGCTCCCAGCAGCACCGCCCACACGAGCACCCACGCGCCACGCCACCCGACGCGACTCCAACCCCCCCGGGTTCGATCACCTGATCCGCGCATCATGGCACACACCAGGGTATCCATCGCCCACAGCGGGGGCCGTGCTGATCTCCCACCGCCGTCCGGCAGGAAACGTTTCGCTCCCCCGGAGTGACGGGAAACGGACACGCGCGGGGCTTCAGATGTGCGCGAGGGCTTCCTTCGCGAGGATGGAGTGTGGTGCCGCGGACGGACGCCGCGTGGACCGGAGCCTCATCAGCATGTCCCGCAGCCGGGCGGAGGGGTTGATGAACTGGAGGCCCACGCCCGGGGACATGTGCCAGTTGCGTGCCAGGGCCGAGTCCACGTGCCGCACCACCTCCCCGACGCACTCCACCTCCTCGCCGCCGAGCTGGAGCGTGAACTCGAGCCGGGTGAAGAGTGGAGGGAAGGGCTCGGCGCAGCACATGAAGAGGCCGCCGCGGCTGAGCTCACTGCAGTGCACCACCACGGAGCCGGGGCTCCCGCCGCCGCGGCGTACCCGGGCCGTCCAGGTGGGCAGGGGCGTGGGATCATTGGGCTCGGGCCGGGGTGGTGCCGCGGGGATGGGTGTGCTGGTGGGGGGGAGGGGAGGGACCTGGACGGCGCGGGGAGGGGTGGGTCGCGAGGCGAGGGTCGGGCGCACCGAGGAGAGCAGGGCCCGCTTGAAGTCGAGCGCGGTGGCGAAGCGCTCCGCCGGGCTGCGGGCCAGGGCGCGCAGCAGTGCCTGGGAGAGCGCCTCCGGCACGGAGGGGACGAGTGTATGCGGGGGGCGCAGCGGGGGCAGGGGCTCCGGCGCGAGCACCAGCTCCGCGAGCTGCCCTCGGGGATAGGGCAGCTGCCCGGTGAGGAGCAGGTAGCCGGTGACTCCCAGCGAGTAGAGGTCCGAGCGCCCATCCACGGGCTGGCCGCTCCACTGCTCGGGGGCCATGTACGCGGGGGTGCCGAGGACCTGCCCGGCCATCGTCTGCTCCTGGCCGGTGTCGCGCAGCGCCTTGGCCACGCCGAAGTCGAGCACCTTGAGGGCGGGGCGCTCCCCCGGGCGTTCCACCATGAGGAGGTTGTCCGGCTTCAAGTCCCTGTGCACCACGCCGCTGCGGTGGACGGCCTCCAGCGCGTCACAGGCCTGGGCGAGCAGCCAGGCCACCAGCCCCGGCTCCATCGGGCGCGGCAGCCGAGACAGGGGCTGGCCCTCCAGGTGCTCCATGACGAAGTAGTGCAGCCCATCCTCCGACTCGCTGATGTCGAAGATGCGGACGATGTTGGGGTGGCCGATGAGGTTCACCGTGCGCGCCTCGGCGTAGAAGCGCGCGCGCAGCCGGGCGTCCTGCGCCAGGTTCGGGTGTAGCACCTTCACCGCCACACGGGCCCCGATGAGCGTCTGCTCGGCGAGGTACACCGTCCCCATGCCGCCACTGCCCAGCAGGCGTGTCAGCCGGTAGTGGCCCAGCGTGCGGCCTCGCAGGTCCACCACCGGCGGCTTCCCCGTGGAGACGGACCGCCGCGCCGGGCTCGCGAACTCGGCGCCGGAGCAGGTGACCTGCTGGTCGCACGGGACGCTCGCGGGGTGCTCTGACGAACAGTGCTCGCAGTGCATGGGGACCGGCTCGGAGTGATGGATGAAAGGCAGTGAATGACCTGCAAGGGCCATGCTGCGTTTCGTGATGGACGGGGGACGGGAATCCGCGTGCTTGCAATGCCCAGCACCGTACGTCTGGCGGATCCTCGTGTCGGATGCTCAATTCGTTCAGCTGGAGGTTGTGGGGATTGATCAAAACTTCCACATCTCCCGGGGTTGGTTGGAACTTCTGAGAGGTCACACGCGTGGTGGTCATCGTGATGGGAGTGTCCGGGGCGGGGAAGACGACGGTGGGACAGCGGCTCGCCGCGGCGCTCGGGTGGCGTTTCCGGGACGCGGATGATCTCCACTCCCGCGAGAACGTCGCGAAGATGGCGGCGGGCATTCCGCTCACGGACGAGGATCGGGCGCCCTGGCTGGCCGCGCTACGGGACGTCGTCCGGAGGGCGCTGGAGTCGGGGGAAGACCTGGTGCTGGCGTGCTCGGCGCTCAAGCGCTCCTACCGGGAGCTGCTGACGGTGGACACGGCGCGGCAACGGTGGGTGTACCTGTGGGCGCCGCGCGAGGTGCTCGCCGAGCGGCTGGCACGGCGGCGGGGCCACTACATGCCGACGACGCTGCTCGACAGCCAGCTCGCGACGCTGGAGGTGCCCGAGGGCGCGCTGGCGGTGGACGTCTCTCCGGACCCGGACACGGTGGTGGCCACCCTGCTCCGGGGCCTGGAGCTTCAGCGGTCTTCCTGACGGAAGGCGGGCCAGACGAAGGGCGTCACCGTCCATCGCTCGCGCAGGCGGGTCTCCAGCGCCTCCAACGTGTGGGCGAGTCCCGGGAAGCCATCGGCTGGGGCGAGCAGGGCCCGGCAGCGCGCCAGGTGGTGCAGCAGGGCGGTGCGCGCGGAGAAGCCCGGGGCCCACTCCCGGTCCTCCTCGAGCACCTGGGGGTTGAGCCACTGGAAGAGGTTCACCGTGCGCGCCAGCGCCACCGTGGCGCGGGCCCGGGCCCAGAGCGAGTCCACCTGGGCCGCCTCGCAGTCGGCCGACAGGGTGATGCGGTAGGTGATGTCCGCGCGGGCCACGAGCTCCTCGGGGAAGGGCACGCTGACGAGCCACATCAGCGCGTCGTACATGGCGTGACGCATGCCCGCGTACTCGAAGTCGAGCAGGCGCGGGCCGTTGGGCGTGAAGAGGACGTTGCTCGGCGCCATGTCCCCATGGGTGAAGGAGAAGAAGGGGCCCGGGTCCGCGAGCGCGCGCGCCACCGCCTCCAGGTCCTCGCTCAGGCCCGGCGCGGCCTGGGCGTCCACCGCGTTGAGCCAGCGCAGCAACCGTCCCTCGTGGTCGAGCAGGAAGCGCGCGTTCTCCACCCGTATCCGCTCGTGGCGGGGAGGCAGCGCCAGTCGGACGAGCTCGTAGTCGGACTGTGAGCCCAGTGTCCGGGCGTGGAGCTGGCCGGTGAGGCGCGCGGTGGCCATCAACCCCGCGTTGGCCGCGCGTGCGTCCCCGCCGCGCAGCAGGGCCTCCAGCGTGGGCCCGCGCCCGAGGTCCTCCATCACGAAGAGGCGTGCGTCCACGTTGCCCGCGAGGAAGCGGGGGCCCGTCTCCAGTCCGCGGTGGGTGAGGAACTCCGCGCCCGCCCAGTCGTCGAGCCCGCACACCAGGTCGTCCCGGAAGTGCTTGAGGACGACGGACGGCACCGGGCCTCCGCGCACCTGGGCACGCACCACCACGCTGCGGGTCTCCGCCTTGAGGAGCTCGGGCCCGCTGAGCAGCACCGGACGGTTCCAGGCCGCCGACAGCGCGCGCGCTCCGTCCGCCAGCAGTTGGGTCAGGTCGGGGGTGCTCAGGGCTGGCGCTCCACCGCCGCGCCCAGCTTTTCGAGCAGCTCGCGGTACCAGGTGAAGGTCTGCTGCTTGTAGCCGCCATGACGCAACAGGTCTCTTCCCAGGCCGCGCACGGCGTCGTCGGCGCGCAGGGGCGCCCGGGCGTCCAGCTTCAGCAGCGCCACCAGCCACTCGGGCGAGGGGCTGGCGGACAGCGGGGACGGGATGGTGGCCGTGAAGACCACCGGGTCCAGCAGGGGATGGGGATCGACGGTGAACACGGCCGGCGTTCTACTACTCGAAGAGTCGGGTGGCCATGCGCTGCATCTTCCTCACCTTCTCCGTGTACGGCGGGAACATGGTGCGCAGGAAGGACAGGGGCCCCTGGCGCAGCACCGCCCGTTCGTGGCTGAAGGTGCGGAAGCCGAACTCGCCGTGGTAGTTGCCCACGCCGCTCTCGCCGATGCCGCCGAAGGGCAGATCCGCGTTGCTGAAGTGCACCACCGTGGTGTTCACGCACGTGCCGCCCGCGGACGTCTCCGACAGCAGCCGCTCGATGTTCTGGCGGTCGTGGCTGAAGATGTACATGGCCAGGGGCTTGGTGCCCTCGCGGATCTGCCGCACCGCCTCGTCCAGCCGCTGGTAGCGCAGCACCGGCAGCACCGGGCCGAAGATCTCCTCCTCCATGATGGGCGAGTCCGGCTTCACGTCCGCCAGCACCGTGGGGGCGATGTAGCGGCTGGTCGGGTCCGCCGTGCCGCCCTCCACCACGCGCACCCCGCTGGCCACCGAGCGCTCCAGCAGCTTGTTGACCCGGTTGAACTGACCGTCATCCACCATGCGGCAGAAGTCCGGCGTGGCCTTCCGCGCCTCCTCCGTCGTGCCGTAGAAGCGCGCGAGCGTCTGGCCCAGCTTCGAGAGGAACTCCGCCTCCTTCGAGGCGTGCACCATCACGTAGTCCGGCGCCACGCACGTCTGCCCGCCGTTGATGAACTTGCCGAAGGCGATGCGCTCGGCCGCGGCGTCGAGGTCCGCCGTCTCGTCCACCACGGCGGGCGACTTGCCGCCCAGCTCCAGCGTCACCCCGGCCAGGAACTTCGCCGCCGCCTCCATCACCTTGCGCCCCACCTTCGGGCCGCCGGTGAAGAAGAAGTGGTCGAAGGGCAGCTCCAGCAGCGCCTGGCTCACCTCCGGCCCACCCAGCGCCACCGTCACCTCGGACGGGTCGAACACGTCGCGGATGAGCTGGTCGATGAGGGCCGCCGTGTGCGGCGTCTTCTCGCTGGGCTTGAGCAGCACGCAGTTGCCCGCCGCCACCGCCGCCACCAGCGGCGCGATGAGCAGCTGGAAGGGGTAGTTCCATGGCGAGATGATGAGCACCACGCCCTTGGCCTCGTAGCGCACCTCGCTGCGCGTGCCGGTGAGCAGCACGGGCGTGCCCACCTTGCGCGGCTTCATCCACTTCGCCAGGTTCTTGACGATGTGGTCGATCTCCGTGAGCGCCATGAGGATTTCCGTCGTCTCCACCTCGGCGGCCGGCTTGCGGAAGTCCTTGTGGATGGCCTGATAGATGGCCTCGCGCCGCTCGACGATGGCGCGCCGCAGCTTCTCCAGCCGCGCGATGCGCTCCCGGGCGGTCGTCCTCGACATCTCCCAGCGCCGGGCCCGCAGGCGCTCGAAGGCTTCCTGGAAGGGGTTCTTCCGGGACTGCTCATCCATGCTCACCATGCGCATCGCTTCGTCTCCTCGGGTACCGCGTCCGCCTTCGGTTCCACCGCTCCCGGGCTCTACGTCATCCTCTATCGGCCCGGCCCGGGCGGGGCGATGGGAATGTTCACGGCTGGTCAGCGCGCTTCCAGCCCGCGCAGCAGGGTGGTGAGCGAGTCCGTCAGCTCCCGGGTGAAGTCCACCCGCAGGGGCTCGAGGTGGGGGGCGGCCTCGTGGACCGCGCGGGCCACGGGCGCCAGGTCCGCCATCTGCCGCAGGCCCGTCACCAGGGCATGCACCTGGAGGAAGAAGCGCACGCCCTCTCCCGCCTTCAGGAAGGCCAGCCGCTTCTCCACCAACGCCCCCGCCCGCACCACCGCCTCCAGCAACCGCTCCTTGAAGCCGCGCACCTGCTCCTCGGTGACGTTCTGCTCCAGCACCGTCTGCAGCCGGGCCAGCAGCCGCGTGAGCGACTCCTCTCCCTCCAGCGACTCCGCCAGCGTGCGCGCCACCCGCGCCCCCGTCCACCGGCTCTCGCCTCGCGACAGCGCCTCCTCCACCCGCGCGAACCAGGCGAAGAGCCGCTCCTCCAGGAGCGCCAGGAAGAGCGCCTCCTTCGTGGGGAAGTAGAGGAACACCGTCCCCTTGGCCAGCTGCGCCCGCTCCGCCACGTCCGCCATCTTCACCTCGGCGTACGAGCTGCCCTGGTAGAGCGCCATCGCCGCGTCCAGCAACTGCCGCCGCCGCGCCTCCTTGTCCTCTTCCTTCCGCGCTCGCTGGGGCATCACGCGCTTCGCGTCATTGCTGACCATGAGTCATCAGTTAAGGGGGCCCGGGTCGGCTGTCAAGTGACCCCAGGTCATTCACAGGGTCGGCCGGTAACCTCGCGCCGGTCCGCCCGGTGTGCGAGCATGTGTGCATGCGGCCCATTCAAGCGGAGCTCCTCGACGGTGGCGCGCTGTACCGGGAGGTGGTGCTCGGCAAGCTGGCGCACGCGCGCGAGTCGGTGTGGATCGCCACCGCGAACGTGAAGGCCATGTACGTGGAGCAGGCGGGGCGCTTCGTGCCACTGCTGCAGGTATTGGACGGGCTGGCGGCGCGTGGGGTGGCGCTGAGGCTGCTGCACGCGGAGCTGCCCAGCCGGCCCTTCCGGGCGGAGTTCGACAAGCGCGCGCGGCTGGTGAAGGGAGGGCTGGAGCTGAAGGTGTGCCCGCGCGTGCACTTCAAGGCGGTGCTGGTGGACGGGGCGTGGGCCTACCTGGGCAGCGCCAACCTCACCGGAGCGGGGCTGGGGGCCAAGGGCGAGGACGTGCGCAACTTCGAGCTGGGCTTCGTCACCGAGGACTTCGACGTCATCGACCGGACGACGGCCCTGTTCGAGTCGGTGTGGAGCGGGGCGGAGTGCCGGGGCTGCCGGCTGCGCGCGGTATGTCCGGATCCCATCCTGCCCGCGGGGGCGGAGGCGGCGAAGAAGGGCGCCGCCAACGGCATCCGCCTGGGCAAGACGCGGCGGCTGGTGCGCGGGCGCTCGCGTTAGAGCGTGTTGCGGTGCCGGGCCCGCCAGGCGCTGGGGGACTCCCCGGTCATCTTGCGGAACAGGCTGCTGAAGTGCTGGAGCGACGCGCACCCCACCTCCACGGCCACCGCGGTGAGCTTGGCGTCGCTCTCCAGCAGGAGCGACTGGGCGGTGCGCACCTGCACGGTGTTGAGCTCGGACTGGAAGGAGGTGCCGGCCTCGCGCAGGCGCCGCTGGAGGGTGCGCTCGGACATGCCCAGCTCCCGGGCGATCTCCGCGAGGTTGGCCCCCACCAGCCGGTTGCGCAGCACCCGGTGCAGCTCGCCGAGCACCGGGGACTGCCCCATGGCCTGCATCACCAGGTCGTTCAACTTGTTCATGAGCGACTGGGCCTCGTCCAGGGGACGGCCCAGCCAGGCGAGTGCCTCGAGCGGCTCGGCGAAGGCGCGGGTGGGGTAGCCGGAGCTGACGAGGCTGTAGAAGCCGCCCACCACCGCGCCCGTCATTCCCTCGGGCCGCACCAGGGCCTGACGCTTCACCGTCTGGGAGAAGCCGTTGATGCGCGGCACCATGTACTTCACCAGCACGGAGAGGCCGTTGGCGTCCGGAGCCTCCACGCGGCGCGTGTCCACCAGCGACACATGGGGGAGCGCGGGCGCGAGCTCCACGTCCAGCACCTGGGTGAGCCGCTGGATCTGCGTCTCCCCCGGTCTTCCCCACACGATGAACCCGCATAACTCGGCCGACGCGTACCAATGGAGGAAGTTCTCCCCCGTGAGGTAGTGACCGATGGGTTCTCGGAGATAGTCGTCGAGTCCTGCTGCGGGGCGCACGGTGCGGCAGCATAGCGCCTGACGAGCCGGGCGACCCATGTGGGATGGAGGGAGGTCCACCAGACGACCGATCCAGCTGCCCGGACGGGTGGCCTCCCTGGAGACGGGCTCAGTCCTCGCGGCGGAGCGTGGCGGCCACCAGGGACAGGGCGCGGAGCTGGGTGGGATTCAGCTTGCGGACATGCCGCATCAACCGCCGCATCTGCGGGCCCTCGTCATGGGGTGGGGGGAGGGGCGCCTCGGCCCAGGCGGGCGTATGGGGGGAGCCGAGCGCCAGCAGCGCATCGGCGGGCAGGTGCAGGGCCAGGCACAGCCGCCGCAGCGTGGGGACGCTGGGCATCAGCAGCCCCCGCTCCAACCGCCCGTACACCTCGGTGGCCACCCCGATACGCTCGGCCACGTCCGCCTGCGTCAGCCCTGCCCGCTGCCGCGCCTCCCGGGCCGAGTCTCCCAATGCCTTGGCCAGCTTCTGCTTGGCCTCTCGCTTTCCTCGGGGTGCGCCAGCCTGGGGAACTGCCTCCTTGCCCCGCGTGGCGCGCCGGGAGGTGGAGGACGACTGCTCGGGGGGGACTGGAAAAGTAGTCTTCGACGCCATGGATCCTCTTGGCTCCGTCCTGACTCACGTCCTGACTCATGAGGTTATATGACTTATTGAGTCATGTGTCAGCGGATAACTTTTGAAGTCGGTTGGCGGAAACACCTCTTTTCCTGGCCCTGTCCAATGTCCATGCCAGGGCGGGCGGGGAAGGGTGTTGCCTATTTCAAGGAGGCGGGCGCTCGCTCCGCTCCTCGTCCCGGGGGCGCGAGCGCTCGGAGGCCCGAGAAATCGGCCCCGGCGCGATTGTCAATCCCCCAGGTGGGTCCATTCGGAAAAGTCCCAACCATTTCAGGGGTTTACCTCTCATGACGGTCTGACATATGGTGGCGCCCTCCCGGAGGTTCCCGGGTACCGGAGTCCCCTGCGTTCCCAGGCGCGGGGCTCCTGGTGTGCCACGGGTTTAGGAGAGGGCTGATCAGGCCGTGAGCGACGAGCGTCCGGACGCGCTGCTCAAGAGCGCACTCGAAAAGATCGTCTACTTCGAGGCCCGTGCCGAGCAGCTGCACCACGAGCTGATGTCCACGCACGAGGAGCTGGAGCACCTGCGGCGCGAGCTGTCCCACTCGGAACAGCGCGAGCTGGCCCTGCGGCGCGAGGTGGCGGAGCTGGAGGTGCGCGTGGGCCGGATGAGCGCCGAGCGTGAAGAGCTCACGCGCCTCAACCAGGCCCTGCGCACCGAGCGCAGCCAGCTGCTCGGCAAGCTGCTGGAGGCCAGCCGCATCCGCGCCTCGGACCGGCGCGAGCGCGACGAGGACGAGGAGGACGACCTGGGCATCGACCTGGCCTCGTTCATCTCGCAGCTGCGCAGCGAGGCGCTCGGCCGCCCGGCGGTGACCGCGGCCCAGTTCCCCTGGCCCTCGCAGGCCGAGGTGGAGCAGGCCCCCGCGCTCGCGGTGGTGGGGGCGGCCGGGGCGGCGGCGAACGTCTCTCCCGTGGTGCAGCACGCCCAGCGCCTCATGTTGGAGGGGCGGCTGGCGGTGAGCCCGGGGCAGATGGCGGAGCTCGGCGGTGGCAGCGACGAGACCCTCTTCGGCTTCTCCGTGCGCGAGCTGTCGGCGCCGGATGCCACTTCGCGCGTGCGCGCCGCCGAGCGCCTCAAGGCCCTGGGCCAGCCGGCCGCCGCGCCCGCGCTCGCCACCGCGCTGCACGCGGAGACGGACCCCACGGTCCAGGTGGCCCTGCTGGCCGCCTTCTCCGAGGTGGGCAAGGAGCAGGGGGCCTCGGTGGTGTCGCCCCTGCTGGCCTCCTCCGTCCCCGAGGTGCGCATCGCCGCCCTCAAGGCGCTGCTCACCCTGTCGCCCCTGGAGGCCGCGCCCCACCTCGCCCAGGCCGTGAAGGACCCGGACCGCTCCGTGCGCCGGCGCGCCTCGCTGCTGGCGCTCGGGCTGGAGGGGGAGGGCGCCCGGCGTCTCGGCGAGGAGGCCATCCACGACCCGGACGCCGAGGTGCGCAGCCTCGCCGCCCTGGCTCTTGGGGCCGGCAGTGGGGAGTCCGCCCGGTCGATGCTGCTGGAGGCCCTCAAGGACCCTGAAGTGCGTGTGCGCCGCTCGGCCGCGCAGAGCCTCTCGCGCATCCTCGGCCAGGACGTCTCCTCCGTGGTGGACATGGACGAGGGCCGGCGCCGCCGGGAGATCCGCCGGCTCGCGGGGCTCCCCGTGCAGCCCGTGCGGGCCTCCCTCGCCCCGAAGGCTCCGCCGCCGCCCGTGCGCGCCCCCGAGCCCGCTCCGGCCCCTGCCCCGGTGGCCGCCGTCCGCGCGCTGCCCCCCGTGGCTCCGCCGCCGGTCCCGGTGGTGCGTTCCGCGCCCGCCGCCGCCGCATCGGTCCGGAGCGCGGTACAGGCCGTCCGGACGGCCGCCACTCCCGTGGCACCCAAGCAGGCGGCGGTCCAGTCCGCACCGCGTCCCGCGGCCCGGAAGGCGGCCTCGCCGGTGGAGGCCCTGTGCGGTCCCCTGATGTCGGAGATTCGCGCGGCCATCCGGGGCCGCTCGCTCGGTGAGCTGGCCTCGGGGGTCTCCGCGTCCGCCGAGGTAGCCGAGGAGGCGCTCGCCCTGTTGGTCGCCAGGGGAGCGATCGTGCGGCGAGGTCACAAATACTTCGCCGCTTGAGGCAAGGTATGCGCCCTTAAGGGTTCGACGAAGGGTTCTCCATGGATGCGCCGACGTACAGCACCAAGCAGGTCGCCGAGATGCTCGGCCTGCCGCCAAAGTCCATCGCCTCGGTGCTGAAGCAGGACAGCTACACCGGCACGGAGGTGTGGGCGTTGCGGGCGCAGCTCGGCGCGTACCCGCAGCCGCTCGGCCGGCGCAAGCAGCTCTTCCTCAACTTCAAGGGCGGTACGGGCAAGACGTCCCTGTCCACCTCCTATGCCTGGCGCCTGGCGGAGCTGGGCCACAACGTCCTCATCGTCGACCTCGACAGCCAGGGCCACGCCACCAAGTGCCTGGGCTTCGAGGGCGAGGACTTCGACAAGACGCTCCTCAACGTGCTGGTGCGCAAGTCACCCATGTCGGAGGTCATCCAGAAGTCCTCCCTGCCCAACCTGCACTTCGTGCCCTCCAACCTCACCATGTCCACGGTGGACCTGGCGCTGATGCCCATGGCGGGGCGTGAGTTCAAGCTGCGCAACGCCCTCAAGGAGGTGGAGGCCCAGTACGACGTCATCGTCTTCGACGCGCCACCGTCCTTCGGGCTGCTCAACCTCAACGCGCTGATGGCGGCCAACGACCTGTTCGTCCCGGTGCTGGCCGACTTCCTCTCCTTCCACGGCCTCAAGCTGCTCTTCGAGACGGTGCAGAGCCTGGAGGAGGACCTCAACCACGTGCTGGACCACGTCTTCATCGTGGTCAACTCCTTCAACGCCACCTTCAAGCTGGCCAAGGAGGCGCTGGAGGCGCTGCAGACGCATTACCCGGAGTACCTGCTGCCGACGATCATCCGGCAGTGCACGAAGTTCGCGCAGGCCTCGAGCGAGGGCCGGCCCGTCTTCGTGGCGGACCCGTCTTCCAAGGGGGCCACCGACATCGAGGCCCTCATCCAGAACGTACTTCCGCGCTTGCGAGCGAACGCGGCTCCCGGTAGCGATACCGGTGCGCAGCAGGCCGGTTGACGTCCACCTTTCCGCTCTCGAGCCCGTCCATGAAGAAGGCCTTCGAACAGAACGTGTCCCGCGCCAAGCCGCGCCTCCGCCTGGGGGCGTTCACCGGTGTAGTCGACCCCGTCGCGCCCGACGAGGCGCAGGAGCCCGAGGCGCAGGTGCAGGCGCCCGAGCAGGAGCAGGCTCCGGAGCAGTCCGTGGAGCCCGAGCAGGCCCGGGCCCCCGAGCCGCCGCGGGCCCCCGAGCCGGCTCCGGCTCCGGCCAATGACCTGTCCACCGAGGTGCGTGCCCGCATCGAGCGCGCCCGCGCCCATCAGGCGGTGGAGGTGGCCGCCCCGGTGGCGCACGTGGAGGCGCCCGAGCACGAGGTGGAGGTGCAGACGCCGGCCCCGCCCCGTGAGGAGCTGGACTCCCACGCCCGCCGCGAGCGGCTGAAGGAGCGCCTCAAGGCGGTGCGCGAGAACCCGCGTCCCGAGCCCCTGCCGGCCAGCGTGGCCGAGGCGGGCCTGCGTGCGGTGGAGCGCATCTCCGCGCTGCAGGCGGAGCTCACGAAGGTGAAGGCGCTCAACCTCTCGCTCACGCAGGAACTGGAGGTGTCGCGGCGCCAGGCGGAGAAGGCCACGGAGGAGGCCCGTCTGCGCATGGACGAGGCGCGCCGGCTGGCCACCGACATGGAGGGCCGGGTGAAGCTGCTGGCCGACCTCGAGCGCGAGCTGGCGGCGCTGGAGGGCGAGCGAGACGAGGCCCTGCTGTCGCTGCAGGAGGCGCGTCAGGCCATGCAGGCGTCCGCACAGGAGCGCATGACGCTGGAGGCCGCCGTCGCCGAGGCCAAGAAGGCCCTGGCCGACAGCCTCTCCGAGGAGGAGCGGCTCGCCGGCGAGCTGGAGGCGGCCAAGGACGATGCCTCCGCGTTGCGCCGTGCCGTGGACGCGCTCCAGGGCGAGCGGGACGTGCTGGCCCAGCAGGTGGCCTCGCTCACCGCCGAGCGCGCCGAGCTGCTCGAGGCCCGCAAGGCGCTCGAGGCCGTGCACCGCGCCCTCAGCCACGCCGTGGTGCGCTGAGCTCCCGCGACTTCCTCGCGCCGTGCCCCGCAAGCCCGCCTGGGTCCTCGTGACCCGGCGGGCTTCGTCGTTTCTCGTGGCGCGTGGCTCGTGGAGCGTCCGGGCGGCCGAGCCGTCGTCATGCCCCATGCCATCCGGGCGAAGACGGTTGGCTGCGTTGCCGGAGCTGGGAGTGCGTCTGAGCTTTACCCGCGAACCCGGGGGGCCTGGGGCCCTTCCGGCCGAACGCGCATCCCCGAGCGACAGATAAAGGAGTCATACGTGGCCCTGGACCTCTTCAAGGAGAAGGGTGTCTCGCTGGATCGCCAGAAGTTCACCTGGAAGGATCTCACGCGGCGCACCATCAGCAAGCTGGACGACGACGCCTTCACGCGAGTGCGCGTCATCCTGATGAACGGCATCGAAGCCGAGTCGGTGCGCTTCAGCCACGCGTGCGCCCGGATGAACCGCGAGCTGCGTGAACCTCTCGCCATCATCCGCCGGGTGGAGCACTTCCAGCAGACGGTGGTCAACTGGTTGAACCCCCCGAACCAGAACCCGATCGAGACCACGCTCGGCTACGAGCAGACGGCCATCGAGGTGACGGCGAGCGTGGCGCAGCACGAGCCGGATCCGTACCTGGCGCAGGCCTACCGCTTCGGGATGCTCGAGGACTTCGATCACCTCTACCGCTACTCGGCGCTGTACGACCGGCTGACGGGGAGGGATCCGAACTACATCGTCCAGAGCTACACGGACATCATCCCCGGGCGGCCCACGGTGGTCGAGCACCGCCACCCGCTGGACGACGTGCGCCGGCCCTATGACGCGCGCACCGCGGAGCCCATCACCAAGCTCAACGCGCTGACCATCGTCTCGGCGGAGAACCAGGTCCACACCTACTACATGAACATCGGGCCCATGTTCTCCGACCCGGTGGCGCGCATGCTCTACGCGGAGATCGCCGCCATCGAGGAGCAGCACGTCACGCAGTACGAGTCGCTGAGCGACCCGGGCGAGACGTGGCTGGAGAAGTGGCTGCTGCACGAGGCCACCGAGGTCTACAACTACTACAGCTGCCTGCACTACGAGTCGAACCCGCGCATCAAGGAAGTGTGGCAGCGGTTCGTGGACTACGAGCTGGGACATCTGCACTACGTGATGGAGCTCTTCCAACGGTTGGAGGGGAGGGATCCGGCGGAAGTGCTGCCCCGGGAGCTGCCGGAGCCGGTGCGCTTCGACAGCCACCGCGAGTTCGTGCGCCAGGTGCTGCGCGACGAGGAGGGCCTGAGCGCGAAGGGCACCGAGTTCGTGCCGCGCGCCGAGGAGGCGGAGCGCACGGTGCTCTACCGCCAGCAGCTCAATTCGGAGGGCTCGCCGTCCGACATCGCCTCCGCGGGTTACCGGTGGCGTCCGGGCACCGAGCTGGCTGACGAGGCCGAGCGTGTGTCCACCACCATGGTCGAGGGGAGGATTCAGTAATGGAGCGCAAGGCGAGCGAGTTGGGGATGAACCGGACGGGAATCCAGACCTCTCCGGTGCACAGCAAGAAGGCCATCGAGGGCGCCGAGCAGAGGCCGCCCAGCAGCCTGGGTGATGCCTCGGGTATCTGGAAGGTGCGCCAGGAGTTCTCCCGGGAGGTGGACGGCTTGGGCTCGGTGCCACCTCCGGGAACCCTGAAGGGGATGGCCAAGACGGCGGTGGACCTGCTGAAGGGAGGACGGTCCCAGGTCTTCATCGACAAGCTGGGGCAGCGCGCGGGCTTCGAGCGCACGGGGGTCCGGCTGTACGAGGCGGCCCTGTCGAAGCTGGACGTGTTCGGCACGTGGGAGGGAGGACCCTCACGGGAGCAGCTGGAGAAGATCCGCCTGGATGAGCTGTCGCACTTCGCGCTGGTGAAGCGGTGCATCGAGAAGCTGGGGGGAGACCCCACGGCGCTCACGCCGGCGGCGGAGCTGCAGGCGAACATGTCGGAAGGCGTGCCCAAGATGCTGGTGGATCCGCACGTCAACCTGCTGCAGTCGCTGGAGGGGCTGCTGACGGCGGAGCTGGTGGACAACGCGAGCTGGGAGCTGCTCATCCAGCTGGCGCGGGAGCTGGGGCACAACGGGCTGGCGGACGACTTCCAGCGGGCGTTGGAGGTGGAGCAGGAGCACCTGGTGCTGGTGCGCAGCTGGCTGGCGTCCGGGACGCGGCTGGAGGCGAGGATCGGCGAGGAGGCCGCGGGAGCGCCTGTCTAGCCGTCGTCGCCCCCTCTCCCTCTGGGAGAGGGCTGGGGTGAGGGATTTCCCTCGCGAGAAGAGAGCCCGGCTCCAGGAGGAAGGCGACTTCCTCCGGAGCCGGTTCCCGTTCAGGCACGCTTGGAGGCAGAGATGATGCAGGAGCCGTACGACCTGAGCAGTCCGTCGCTCACGACGCTGAAGAACCCCTCGCTGCGCACGGAGTCGCTCGTGGCCCTGGGTGCCTTCGGAGCCCTGACCACGGGGGCGGCGGTGCTGGGAGCGCGGGCCTCGAACAGCTCGCAGCTCTGGTACCGGAAGCTGCGCAAACCCTCCTTCCAGCCGCCCTCGTGGGTCTTCGGACCGGTGTGGACGGCGCTGTACGGACTGATGTCCTTCTCGGCGTGGCGGGTGTGGAACGGGCCCGCGGGCCGGAAGCGCTCCTGGGCGCTCATGCTCTGGGGGCTTCAGCTCGGCTTCAACGCGCTCTGGTCGCCGCTCTTCTTCGGCAAGCACCGCCAGAGGGCGGCCCTGGCGGACATCGCCGCACTGGGGGTGAGCCTCGCCGCGTACACGGCGACGGCGCGAGAGGTGGACCGGGGCGCGGCGTGGATGATGGCGCCCTACCTCGCCTGGGTGGGTTTCGCCAGCGCGCTCAACGAGGAGATCGTCCGACTCAACCCCTGAAGTCTGGTGGAGCCGGGGTGTCGAGCAGTGGACGGAGCGCGGCAGGACCTTCCATGATGCCCTTCTCACTTTCGGAGGGCTCAATGGAGCTCCGCATCCAGAACCTGTCCAAGCGCTACCCGAACGGCACGCAGGCGCTGCAGGACGTCACGCTCACCATCAAGCCCGGCATGTTCGGGCTGCTCGGCCCCAACGGGGCGGGCAAGTCCACGCTGATGCGCACGCTGGCCACCCTCCAGGAGGCGGACAGCGGCAGCGCGTTCCTCGGCGACATCGACATGCTGAAGGACAAGGACGGGGTGCGCCGGGTATTGGGCTACCTGCCCCAGGACTTCGGCCTCTATCCGAAGGTGACGGCGGAGGAGCTGCTCAACCACCTGGCGACGCTCAAGGGCATCTCGAACCCCTTCGAGCGCAGGAAGGTGGTGGACGCGCTGCTGCACCAGACGAACCTGCACCACGCGCGCCGCAAGCAGCTGGGAGGCTTCTCCGGAGGCATGCGCCAGCGCTTCGGCATCGCCCAGGCGCTGCTGGGCAACCCCAAGCTGCTCATCGTGGACGAGCCCACGGCGGGTCTGGATCCGGAGGAGCGCGTCCGCTTTCACAACCTGCTGAGTGAAATCGGGCAGGACGTCATCGTCATCCTCTCCACGCACATCGTCTCGGACGTGAGGGATCTGTGCCCGCAGATGGCGGTGCTCAACGGGGGCCGGGTGCTGCTCACCGGCGCGCCCGAGGACATCATCGCCCGGCTGGAGGGCCGCATCTGGAAGAAGTTCGTGGACAAGGCGGAGCTGTCGGGCTTGCAGTCCGCGTTGCCGGTCATCTCCCACCGGCTGCTGATGGGACGCACGCTCGTCCACGTCTACAGCGAGGGTGCGCCGGACGGCTCCTTCTCTCCGGCGGTGCCGGACCTGGAGGACGCCTACTTCGCGACCATCAAGGGCCACCTGGCGCAGGACGCCGCTTCCGCTCCTCGCGTGGCCGTGGGCTGAGGGACCACCACACATGCTCACGATCGCCCTCTTCGAGCTGCGTCGGCGGCTCAAGATGCTGTCCACCTGGGTCTACTTCGGCATCTTCTTCGTGCTCGCCTGCCTCGCGATGAACGCGGCGGGAGGCGCCTTCAAGACGGTGATGTTCGGCGCGGCGGGAGGCAGCAAGGTGCTCGCCAACTCGCCCTTCTCGTTGAACTCGCTGCTCACCCTGCTCGGCTTCGCCGGAGTCATCATCACCGGTGGAGTGATGGGGCAGGCGGTGTACCAGGACTTCGCCAATGGGACGCACCCGCTCTTCTTCACCGCGCCCATCTCGCGGGTGCAGTACCTGCTCGGGCGCTTCCTGGGAGCGCTGCTCACGCTGCTGCTCATCTTCTCGAGCATCGGCCTGGGGGCGAGGTTCGGCGCCACCATGCCCTGGCTGGACCAGAGCCTGATTGGCCCCACGGTGTCGGGCTCCTACCTGCGGCCCTACCTCCTCAGCATCCTGCCGAACCTGTTCTTCACCGGTGCGCTCTTCTTCGGGATGGCCGCGCTCACGCGCCGCATCCTCCCCGTCTACGTGGCGAGCGTGGTGTTGCTCGTGGGCTACCTGATAGGCAGCAGCCTGCTGCGGGAGCTGGACACGAAGTGGGTGGCCGCGCTGGTGGACCCGTTCGGCATGAACGCGCTGCGCCTGCTGACGGAGTACTGGACGGTGGCGGAGAAGAACACGCGCCTGGTGCCGCTCGAGGGCTGGTTCCTCGCCAACCGCCTGCTCTGGGTCTCGGTGGGGGCCGCCGTGCTCGGCTACACGCTCGTGCGCTTCCAGCGCACCCACGCGCTGGCGGGAGGCCGCTCGGCGGAGACGCCGGCCGAGTCCTCTTCCGGGCAGGTACCGCTCGCGTCCCTCTCCGTCTCGCGTGACTTCCGGGGCGCCACCTACCTGCGGATGCTGCCGCGCCTGGCGTGGCTGGACCTGAAGGAGACGGTGAAGAACGTCTACTTCCTGGTGATCGTTCTGGCGGGCGTCATCTTCGTGCTGGGGACCTCGCGCGTCATCGGCGTGATGTTCGGCACCGCCGTCTACCCGGTGACATACATGGTGCTGGAGCTGGTGGGCGGCACCTTCGCGCTCTTCCACTTCATCATCATCACCTTCTATTCGGGCGAGCTCATCTGGCGCGAGCGGGACGCGCGGATGAACCAGCTCTACGACTCGCTGCCCGTGCCCGGGTGGCTGCCCTTCGCCTCGAAGCTGCTGGCGCTCATGGGCGTGCAGGTGCTGCTCAACGCGGTGGTGCTCGTCTGCGGCATGCTGGTGCAGCTCTTCCACGGCTACACGAACTTCGAGCTCGGCCTCTACGCGACGGACCTCTTCGGCTACCGGCTGTTGGACTTGTGGCTGCTGTGCGTGCTGGCGGTGCTCGTGCACGTGCTGGTGAACCACAAGTACGTGGGCCACTTCGTGATGGTGCTCTACCTGCTGGCGGGCCAGTTCGCCTCGGAGTTCGGCTTCCAGCACAACCTCTACAAGTACGGCACCGCGCCGCCGGAGACGTACTCGGACATGAACGGCTTCGGTCCGTTCGTGGCGCAGATGGTGTGGTTCCGCGCGTACTGGGCGCTCGCCGCGCTGGCGCTGGCCTTCGTCACGCACCTGCTCTGGGTGCGAGGCACCGAGACGCATGTGCGCTGGCGGTTGCGGCTGGCGGGCGCGAGGGCCTCGCTGCCGGTGCGGGCGGGCCTGGCGCTGTCGGTGGTGGCGGCGGTGGGGGCGGGTGCCTTCATCTTCCACAACACCAACCGGCTCAACACCTTCAAGACGGAGCACGAGGACCAGGCGGAGAACGCCGACTACGAGAAGCAATACAAGACATTGGCGAAGGTGGCGCAGCCGCGCATCGTCTCGGTGAAGGTGGAGATGGACCTGTTCCCCGAGGAGCCGCGCATGAGGGCGCGAGGCACCTTCGGGCTGGTCAACAAGACGGCCGAGCCGGTGAAGACGGTGTACGTCAACCTGCCGCCGGAGCTGAAGGTGTACCGGATGGTGGTGGCGGGAGCGGAGACGCCGAGCGCACAGGACACGCGGCTGGGCTTCTTCACGTACACGCTGCCCACGCCGCTGGCGCCGGGGGCCTCGGCCGAGCTCCAGTTCGAGCTGGGGATGGAGCCGAAGGGCTTCCGCAACACGGGGGCGGTGACGTCGCTGGTGGAGAACGGCACCTTCCTCAACAGCGGCGTGCTGCCGTCGCTCGGATATTCGGAGGGCCGGGAGCTCCAGGACGATCAGCAGCGCAAGAAGCAGGGATTGGCCCCGCGGCCGCACATGGCGGACGCGAGTGACATGGAGGCCCGGCGCAACACATACATCGCCTCGGACTCGGACTGGGTGACCTTCGAGGCGACGGTGAGCACCTCGCCGGACCAGATCGCCCTGGCACCCGGCTACCTCCAGAAGGAGTGGACGGAGAACGGCCGCCGCTACTTCCGCTACACGATGGACAGCCCGATCCTGAACTTCTACTCGTTCCTGTCGGCGCGCTACGAGGTGAAGCGGGACAAGTGGAACGACGTGGCCATCGAGGTGTTCCATCACCCGGGTCACGCTTACAACGTGGACGGGATGATCCAGGCGGTGAAGGACTCGCTGGACTACTACACGAAGAACTTCGGGCCGTATCAGCACCGGCAGGTGCGCATCCTGGAGTTCCCGAGGTACGCGCGCTTCGCCCAATCGTTCCCCAACACCATTCCCTACTCGGAGAGCATCGGGTTCATCGCGAAGGTGGATCCGGAGGATCCCGAGGACGTGGACTATCCCTACTACGTGACGGCGCACGAGGTGGCGCACCAGTGGTGGGCGCACCAGGTCATCGGCGGGAACGTGCAGGGCTCGACGATGCTGTCCGAGACGCTGTCGCAGTACTCGGCGCTGATGGTGATGAAGAAGAAGTTCGGCGCGGAGAAGATGGGGCGCTTCCTGCGCTACGAGCTGGACGAGTACCTGCGGGGACGCACCTTCGAGCGCAAGCAGGAGATGCCGCTGGTGAAGGTAGAGAACCAGGGGTACGTGCACTACAAGAAGGGCAGCCTCGTGATGTACGCGCTGCAGGACTACGTGGGGGAGGAGAACGTGAACCGCGCGTTGTCCACGTACCTGAAGAAGGTGGGGTTCCAGCAGCCGCCCTTCACGAGCTCACTGGAGCTGGTGGCCGAGCTGAGGGCGGTGACACCGGAGCACCTGCAATACGTCATCCACGACTTCTTCGAGCGCCTGACGCTGTACGAGAACCGTGCGTTGAAGGCGACGTACACGGAGGTGGGGGGAGGGAAGTACGAGGTGAAGGTGACGGCGAAGGTGCGCAAGCTGGAGGCGAATGGAACGGGAACGGAGTCGGACCTGAAGCTGGCGGACTGGATGGATGTGGGAGTGCTCGATGAGGAGGGCAAGCCGCTCTATCTGGAGAAGGTTCAGGTGACGAAGGGGGACGTGGAGTTCACGGCGCTGGTGGACAAGCTTCCGGCGAGGGCGGGAGTGGATCCGTTCAACAAGCTGATCGACCGAAAGCCGAACGACAACACGGTGGTGGTGGAGAAGCTCTGAACCCCTCCCTCTCCCACCGGGAGAGGGTCGGGGTGAGGGTATGTGCGGGCCCCAGGCTGAATCCGTGTCAGCCCCCTCTCCCTCTGGGAGAGGGCCGGGGTGAGGGTCAATCCCAGGTGCAAGTGGATGACCCATCAGGTCGACCCGGGCACTTGACGTTTCAAGTCGTCCCTTCGATAATCCCGACATGTGAGGCGAGATCCGATCGACGAGCGTGTCAGAGGGGTTGGTTAGCCTTTCACGATGTGAGGGCGTGGTCGGGGGGGTGGAGAGGGATGAGAAGTACGTGGGCTGGGTGCGTTCGATGGAAAGGGTGGGCCTGCTCGACTCGTGGGAGCGGGTGTCGAGTGCAAGCATTGGCAGGAGCCCGTCGACTTCAGTCCGATCGCAAAGTTCAAGGTTCGGGTGGCTCGCAGCCCCTGCGCAACGTCCTGCTGTGGCACGGCAGGGACGTGTCTCTCGCGTGGCGAAAGGCCGTGGAGGAAGCCCTGGTGGACTACGAGTTGAAGGCGGAGGATCTGCGATGATTCCATGTCTCGTCATACGAGGAGTGGCGAACGCCCTGGTGTTCCGCAAGCTGCTCGAGCCGGAGTTCGGCCCCGAGCTGCGAGTGCTCGAGACAGACGTGTTCTCGGAGAGCGTCTCCCTGGCGAGGTCCGTCCTTGGCAATCGCAAGGCCATCGTGGCGCTCGTGGCGGGGACACGGTCGGCCGAGCGCCAGAAGATCCGCGAGCTATACCGCTTCCTCATCTACGCGCTGGTGCAGATCGACTATCCGGACCTGTGGAAGGTGGTCCTGGTGGTGCCGGACGCGGAGGTGCTGCTCTTCCAGGAGCCGAGCGTGCTGCGTCAGGTGCTCGGGCGGGAGCCGACGGAGGAGGAGGTGACCCGGGGACGGGCCGAGCCGCTCCTGGTGCTGGAGGAACTGCTCGGGCTCGAGAAGTTGCGCCTCGACGAGGAGCTGTGCCGGCGTCTGGAGACGGTGGACGTGAGTCCGCTGGCCGGGCACACGGCGGTCCAGCAGGTGCGGCAGTTCTTCCGGGACCACCGGGACGGGAGGGCCTCGCTGCCCTTCTGAATCACCGCGGGCCTACCGGAAGGACAGGCCGGCCATGGGGCCGCGGGAGGCCATGAGGCGCCGGCGCCGGAGGATGGAGCGCAATCCCAGCCACATGGCCCCGAGCGACACGGCCATCCACACCGCGGCCCAGAGGGGAGCGGGCAGGTACGTGAGCCGTGCCATGGTGTGCGCGTCGGAGACGCCTACTTCCAGGCCGAAGCCGAGCAGGCCCTTGATGTCCTGCAGGGCCATGAGACAGGAGAGCGCGGCGATCCACACCACGAGTCCCCGGCGGAGCCAGACGGGACCCTTCCACGCGACGAGTCCGAGCAGGGCGCCCATGCCGGCGATGAAGCCGAGGGTGAAGAGCCCATCCGAGCGAGACGAGCCGGTGGCGAGCGCGTGGGCGGAGCCGGGGTCGGGCGGGAGCAGGGGGACCCAGAGGACGGCCACGGCCACCATCCAGGCGACGAGGCCCCACAGCAGGGCCCGTCCGCTGCGCATGCGGCCGGCGGCGACCAGCAGCAGCGCACCGGCCACCGAGGAGCCCACATAGCCGCCGGAGGAGATGAGCAGCTCCTTCCAGAGAGAGCCGGTGCCGGAGTGGTAGGTGAGCCCACCCGTGGCGGGGCTGATGGTGACGCTGCCCACCTGAGCGCCCAGGGCCCAGGCGGTGAAGGCGTGCCCGCTCTCGTGCATGAGGGTGACGAGTAGCCGGAAGGGGTACAGCCACACCGTCTGCCAGAGGAAGAGGCTGGCCACGGTGGCGAGCACCAGGCACGCCAGCAGGGCGCGGGTGGTCATCGGCGGTGGCTCGGGGACGGGACGCATGGCGCTTGGACGCTAACACGGACGGATTCGTTCCAGCTCTCGTCCCGCTCGCCTGCCTTCCGGGCGCGCTACCTCCGGCTGCGCTGCCACGCCTCGCGTCCCTGGGCATCGAGCGCGCGGAAGTCGTCGCTGGAGAGGGTGATGCCGGCGGCCGCGGTGTTCTCCTCGAGGTGGCGGACCTTGCCCGTGCCCGGGATGGGGAGCATGACGGGGCTGCGCTGGAGCACCCACGCGAGCGCCACCTGCGAGGGCGAGGCGGAGAGCTTCTTCGCGAGGGTGTCGAGCAGGCCGCCGGGGGCGGCGAGGCTTCCCGCGGCCAGCGGGTACCAGGGGATGAACCCGATGCCTTGCGCGGCGCAGTAGTCGAGCACCTCCTCGCTCTGACGGTTCACGAGGTTGTAGAGGTTCTGCACCGTCGCCACCTTGAAGAAGCGGCCGGCGGCCTTGACCTCCTCGACATTCACCTCGCTCAGGCCGAGGTGCCGGATGAGGCCCTCGCGCTGCATGTCCGCCATGACGCCGAACTGCTCGTCGCGCGGCACCTTCGGGTCGATGCGGTGCAACTGCCAGAGGTCGATGCGCTCCTGCTTCAGCCGGCGCAGGCTCATCAGCACGCACTGGCGCAGGTACTCGGGCCGTCCGAGGGGGGGCCAGACGTTGGGCCCGTGGCGGGTGAGGCCGCCCTTGGTGGCGATGACCATTCCCTTGGGGTAGGGGGCCAGCACCTCCGCGAGCAGCTCCTCGCTCACGTGCGGGCCGTAGCTGTCCGCGGTGTCGATGAAGTTGATGCCCAGCTCGGGCACGCGCTTGAGGGTCCTCCGGGCCTCCGCGGGGTCCTCCGGGGGTCCCCAGATGCCCTGGCCGGTGATGCGCATCGCGCCGAATCCCAGCCGGTACACCTCCAGGTCTCCGCCAATCTTGAATGTGCCGCTCGTCTTCGCGCTCGTCTCCGCCATGTGTTGCCTCCTGCGGGGGTGGTGGCTCACCGGGTGACCCGGGAAAGAAGTAGGCGGTCCATAACAGGTCATCTTCCCCGCCGGGCGCTGGACCCGGCGTGCACTTCGCGGTCTGTTCGGGACTCCACGGCGATACGATGCCGGGGGTCCTCGCATCCAGGAGGCGTTGAGGGATGACCAGTCAGGAGCCGGTGAGGGAGGCCGATGCCGCGCGCCTGCTCTTCGTGGCGGGAGAGGGCGAGACGCGGCAGGTATTGGAGCGGCTGAGGGGAACGGGGCTGGAGGTCTCCTCGGAGCGGGTGGGCACACCGGAGTCGCTGAAGGCGGCGCTGGAGCGTCCGTGGGACCTGGCCGTGTGTGGGGCGGAGCTGGCGGGGCTGGGCTTCCAGGAGGTGGCGCCGCTGTTGCGCGAGAAGGCACTGGCCTTCCTCGTGCTCACGCCGCGGTGGGATGAGGCGGAGCTGCACGCGGCCCTGGCGGCGGGAGCGCATGGCTACCTGGACATGGGGCGGCTGGCGCAGGTGGTGCTGGAAGTCCAGCGTGAGGTGCGGCGGGCCCGGCGCCAGCGCAGGAGCGAGCTCGTGGCCAGCCTCAACCATGACATCCGCTCACCCCTCAACGGCATCATCGGTTATTGCGAGCTCCTGCTGCTCGAGGAGGGCGGCCACCTGACGCCGCGCGGGCAGCGTGACCTCGGCATGATCAAGAAGAGTGGCAAGGCGCTGCTCTCGCTCATCAATGACGTCCTGGAGCTGATCAAGATCGACGCGGGCCAGATGCTGGTGGAGCGGGAGTTGTTGAACTTCCGGGAGCTGACCGAGGAGTGTGCCGACACGGTGCGCGAGCAGCTCGAGGGCAAGGACGTCGAGCTCACCACCCAGCTCACCGAGCAGGTGTACATCCTGCGGACAGACGAGCTGAAGCTGCGCCAGGTGCTGCTCCACCTGCTGTCCCACGCGGCCAGCGTCACCCCGTCCGGACGCATCGCGCTCACCGCGTGCGCCGAGGGCCAGGAAGCCATCTTCACCATCGAGGACACGGGAGGGGGCATTCCCGAGGACGAGCTCCCCTTGCTCTTCGAAGAGCCAGGCAAGGGAGGCGGTCCCCCCCTGGGGCTGGTGCTCGCCAGGGAGCTGACGCAAGTGCTGGGGGGCTCACTGTCCGTGCGGAGCATCCCGGGGTGTGGCACCACCTTCACGGTGCGGCTGCCCTGTCTCGTCGAGGACGAGGCGGGTTGAGATCCCTGCTCGAGGGGTAGACTTCTACTGCTTCACGGAGGAGCCGTCCGAGCGGGCCTCCACGAGGACCAGGGGCTCCATCTCCACGAACCGTTGCCAGAAGGCGGCGGCCTCGCTGTCCGGGTTGGGGCGCGCCCTCACGGGCACCCACTGGATGGAGGAGAAGCCCGCCTCCCGGAAGGCCCACTCATAGGACTCGGGTGACAGATAGGCATTGGTGAGCTGGAAGCTCGTGCCGTCCGGGTTGAAGAAGGTGAGGGTGATGAGGTCCCCCTCGGTGCGTGGCGAGGGGACCTGCTTGGTGAGGCCATAGGGGCGGTAGCTCGCGTAGTGCTTTGGATCACTGCGCGGGTTGTCGGCGACACCCACGAAGCATCCGCCCGGCGCGAGGTTGCGGCGGATGGCCCGGCAGAAGTCCAGGAGCTGCTCGCGCGTCCGCGCCTGATTGAGCAGGTAACAACCGACCACCCGATCGAAGTCGCCCAGGCGCTCGAGCCCGGCCACATCGCCCACCGCATAGGTGCACCCGAGCGGCTCGCGGCGCTCGGCCTCGCGGGCCAGCTCGATCATCGCCGAGGACACGTCTACCCCATGAACGGTGGCCGCCCCCCGCCGCTTCATCTGCCGGCTGTAGAAGCCCTCGCCGCAGGCGAGGTCCAGCACCCGCTTGCCCCGGAGATCGCCCAGCTGCTCGAACAGGCTGTAGTGCTCGAGCTCGAGACGGAAGGGGATCAGCTTGGACTGCTGGTATTCCTCGGCCAGGGTGTCGTACTCGGGGGGGTGCCCCATGGGCCCTCCAGGAAAGGGGTCGTGAGCACTCTAGACCGCCGGGAAAGGTGTTCGGGAACGCCTGACGAATTCGGCGGCATTCTCGAGGAACCCTCGGATGGCCTTCTCGTGGTCTCCATGACTGGCTTGGAGCAGGGATTGCTCCCTGGTCTGCCATGGGGGCAATTCCTTCTCCCGATGGAGCCACTGCTCGAACCGAGCATATTCCTCGTCTCGGGTGCCCGAGAGCTCCAGGCACAGGCGGTAGCCGTCGATGAGTCCTGCCATGCGCTGCACCTTGATGTCGCCGATGATCATGGCCAGGCGCCCCTCTACATCGCCGATCGCCTGGCGAGCCTCCAGCAGCATGTCGAGGGTGGGAACAGGAGGGTTGGTGGAGAGAAGGGACGGCCGCTGGTTCCAGGGATGAGCCCCTTGCCCATGGTATGGAATGGCGGCCAGCGCCTCGGGAGACAAAGAGCGGAACTCCGCGACGCGGTCCAGGTACTTCCTGACGGCACATTCGTGATCGCCACCGCACTCGTCCAGGAACCTGCCGTCCCAGGCCCTGCCTCGCTGTGGATTCGTGAGAATCTCCAGCCAGTCGTGGAACAGGACATCGCTGCCTTCGTGCACGCCCAGGCTGCACATGCACTGCGTATAGCCGATGGAGAACGTGGAGAGCCGAGCCGCATCGGCCATGCCGATGTAGACATAGGGTCCCGTGCGTTTCTCCTGTACGTCCTGACGAATGCGCAGGAGTACATCGAGCAACGCGACGACCTGCCTCGGAGTAGCCGGAAGATTGGACTGGGGACTCATGGCATTGATTCCGGCAAGGCCTCGATGACATTCTCATGAATCTTCAACCCTCGGGTCAATGACGATTGCTCTGCCCTCGGTGTCATCTGTCGCTCGACAACCGTTCCGGGATGCGTGCGACGAGCACGTCGATGGCGGCGCGCACCTTCGAGGGCAGGTGCTTGTTCTGTGGCCAGACGGCGTAGATTTCATTGCCGTAGCGGCGCTCCTGCTCCAGGACAATGACGAGCTGTCCTCCGCGCACGCGCTCCGCGACGAGCCAGCACGGAAGCCATGCCAGCCCCACCCCCTGCACCGCCGCGTCGGCGATGGTCTCCCCGTCGTCGAAACGCAGGCGCGAGGGAACGGACACGAGCTTCTCGCCACCCTGGCCATCCGGAAACCGCCAGGGTTTGGAAATGCCATTGCGCCCGTAGGCGATGGCCTCGTGACCTTCCAACTCCTCAAGTGAGGTGGGACGGCCGTGCCTGGCGAGGTAGGCGGGCGCGGCGCAGACCACCATCTCCTGGACTCCCAGCCGACGGGCCGTCAGTCCGGCCTGGTCCGCCAGGGGCGCGACGCGGACCGCCAGGTCGTAACCGTCCTCGATGAGGTCGACCACGCGGTCGGTGAAGGAGAGCTCCACTTCCAACCCGGGATGCTGGCGGGCCAGCTCCCAGAGCAGCGGCGCCGCGCAGTGCCGGCCGAACATCACCGACGCGCTCACGCGCAGGCGGCCGGTGGGCGCGCGGCGGCCGGAGTCCAGCTCCGCCTCGGCGGCCTCCAATTCCGCCAGCGCGCGCACACAGCGCTCGTAGAAGGCCTGTCCATCATCGGTGAGGCTCTGCCGGCGGGTGGTGCGCTGGAACAGGCGCGTTCCCAGCCGCTCCTCCAACCGGGCAATGCTCTTGCCGATGGCCGAGCGCGACAGGCCCATGCGCTGAGCGGCGAGCGCGAAGCTCCCGGCTTCGGCGGCTTGCACGAACGAGAGGACTCCGCTGAGGCGATCCGTCATGACTCCGCTCCGATTGGTGACTTCATGTCCGCGGTGAGTGGACGAAGTGTCGCCACTGGCGAACAGGATTCGTCTCTATATCCCTCGTGCCTCTTTCACGCATCAGCACGGAGCAGACGATGAGCGGCACGATGAAGCGTTGGCAGTTGCGGCAGCCCGGCCGGGCGCATCTGGAGCTGGCGGACGTGGCGATTCCGAATCCGGGACCGGGCGAGGTGTTGGTCCGCGTCTCGGCCGTGTCGCTCAACTACCGCGAGAAGCTCGTCCTGGACGGCGGAGGCAACTCGGACATGCCCCTGCCGTTCGTCCCCACCTCCGACATGGCGGGGGAGGTCGTCGCCACCGGGGCGGGTGTGCGGCGCTTCAAGGAGGGAGCGCGGGTCATCGCCAACTTCCAGACCGACTGGTTGGAGGGCCCGGCGCCCCGGCCGGTGCGAAGCCTGGGTGGCAGCGCGCCTGGCGTGCTGGCCGAGTACGTGGCCATGCCCGAGAGCTGGCTGGTGGCCGCTCCCACGACGCTGGATGACGTGCGGGCGAGCACGCTGCCATGCGCCGGACTCACGGCCTGGACCGCGCTGGTGGAACTGGGCGCGCTCCGTCCGGGGCAGACGGTGGTCACCCAGGGCACGGGCGGCGTGTCCCTGTTCGCGGTGCAGCTCGCGTCGGCCATGGGAGCGCGGGTCATCGTGCTCTCCGGTGACGAGGACAAGCTCTCCCGCGCCAGGGAACTGGGCGCGGCCCATGGCATCCATCGTGGCCACACGCCCGACTGGGCGAAGGTGGTGCTCGACCTCACGGACGGGCAGGGCGCCGACCACATCCTGGAGGTGGTGGGTGGCGAAAACCTCGCCCGCTCGGCGAATGCCATCGCTCCTGGCGGGCGCATCTCCCTGATTGGCGTGCTGGAGGGGTTCGAGGCCCGCTTCCCGGTGCTTCCGGTGCTTCAGTCGCAGGGCGTTCTCCAGGGCATCTTCGTCGGCCACCGGCGAGGGCTGGAGAACCTGGTGCGCGCGGTGGACCAGCTCGCGCTCGAGCCGGTCATCGATGCGGTCTATCCCTTGGCCGAGTTCCCGAAGGCTCTGGAGCACCTGGACCGCGGGCCATTCGGCAAGCTCGTCATCCGCGTCCGCTCCTGACGACGGGGGGAGACGGCTCCAGCACGACGCGGCCCCCCACCCGCCAGCCGGTCGCGTCGTCATCGCCTGTGTGCTCCACCACCAGACGGCACGGCCGTCCCATGTCTTCGCCTTGTGCAAGGGTCAGGTGCTCGAGCCCGGGATGCCCTCCCACCCGCCTGAGCCACAGGGCGGGGGCGGCGGCGGAACCCCCCGTGGCTGGGTCCTCGACGATGCCAATGCCAGCAGGGAAATGACGCACGGCGAGGTGCGCACGGGTCGCGTCCGCATGCTCGACGACGAAGGCATAGAGGCCAGTGCAGCCCAACTGGGCGGCAATGCGCTCGACGGCCGCGGGATCCACGGTCATCGCCTTCAGCCGCTCACGTCTTTCGAGCGGAATCAGGGTCTTCAGGCGCGCTCCGCCCGCGTTCCACAGCCGCGCGGGCAGGTCGCCCGGCGTGAGTCCGAGGGCCGCGGCCAGTGCCGCTCGCATCTCCGGTCCCACCTCCACCGGGGACAGCAATTGCCTTCCCAGCTCCACCGAGACCTCGAAGGTCATGGCATCCACCACCTCGACCCGGGCCGTGAGCTCCCCAGAGGGGGTTGTCACCGCCACGGCTCGCCCCTCACCGGTGATGCGCCCTTCGCTTCGGGCGAGCGCCAGTCCACCCAACAGACCGTGGAGGCACAAGCTCAGCTCTCCATCCGGCGCGATGAACCGGAAGTCCCTGCCCGCGGCCTCGAGTGTCACCTCGACGCTGGTTTCGCGAGCAAGCGCCCGGGCCATGTCGACCGCCGCCGCGGAGGCACCTGGCTCCATACCCACCGGCAATACCCAGGTGGGGTTGCCGCCGCGCGCGGCGGCGGAGATGAAGGCGCGGGCATAGCGGGCCTCAGCAAGCACGATAGCGGTCACGTCGGTGCTCCCCAGCAGGGCGGCTCTCTGGCCGTCTTTATTGCTTCCCGAGCTGCCGGTCCCAGGCATACACCTGCCCCAGCAGATCCGACGTGCAGGCGCCAGACACCCGCTCGAAAGTGCGAGGATCGAGCGTGGCGAGGCGCTCACGCTGGAAGGCGGGATCGGCCAACACCTGTTGGTGCTTCAGGTCGCGTGCGAAGGTGAGCACACGGGGCAACTGCCGGAGGACGGCCTCGATGCTGTCTTCCCGTGTTGCCCGCGCCATGCGTTCCGTCGCCGTTTCCAGGCGCATGCGCACCGAGGCTCCTTCCTCAGGGCACCACGCATCCATGGCCCAATCACGGGCGGCCAGCATCAGTTCCTCCAGGGTGAGTAAAGCCCCCAGGGTCTTGAAGAGGTAGCGCACGGATTGGAGTGTTTCCCAGAAACGCAATACCGCTCGCAGGCGCAGCGCCATGAGCTCCGCGCTCCTGGGCGCATCCGAGTCAATCGCGAAGTACAGTGCACCCCAGGCCGTCTCGCGGAAGAACGCCTCGTAAGCGTCCCTTGCGACAAATGCATCCTGTCCTTCCATGTCTTCGGACAAGCCGTTCATGACATTGGACATCATGTACAGCCGCCAGGCCGGGCGCTCGCGTTGGAAGTCGGCCACCCCATGAGCCACCACCACTTCGCCGGGGGGCACTTCCACCAGCCGCAGGGGGGCGGGGAAGGTACCGTCCTTCTGGTACTGCTCAGCGCACCACAGCCCTTCCTTACGCGTCTTTTGTTGGACCGAGGCGTAGCTGCCATGCAGGAAGGATGGCATTTGCAGTGAAGAAGGCTGTCCAGGCGCCATGGCGCGCGTCCTATCAAATCGGGCTCTCATCGAGTAGGGGTCATGCCCGCTGCGGCGGGTGCCCGTGCTGGAGGCGCAGGCGGTTGCGTCCGTGCTGGAAAGGGGATGACTTGTCCACCTCCTTGGCTGGGGGGTTGCTGCGCCCTCGTGCCCGAGCCCATCCGACCGAAAATCTCACCTGAGAAGACCCCTGTCGCGACGGTGCCGACAACCTCGATGACGATGCCCACGTAGCCGCTGAAACTGGCGAGTTTTTCGCGACGGCTGATCATTCCTTCCACGGCTTGACCCACCCACCCGCCGTACTGCTGCATCTCTTCCTTCGTGAGATCCACCCATTGCCTGGCCTCGTATGCCGCCGCCTCGGACTCGAAGCGTTGCTGGCTGCGCGTCCAATGATACTGGACCACTCCTGGTTCAGTGGTCCGCCACTCCAGACGCCAGATGTATTGTCCCTGGGCGAAGCGGATCAGGATTTCCCCCTGGAACCCCGTTCCCCCTGAGAAACTCGATTCCGGCGCCACGGCCCGGTTCAGTGCGGCCAGGTAGGTCTGCACTTCCTGCCGGCCTTCCTGGCGCCCCTGCTCGTTCCAGGGCTTGATCTCAAAGGCATGCAGAACGGTAACGTCCGTGATGTCTGGGCGTAGATTGCGTTCGTCCAGGCGCAAGCGGGATGTATTTCCGAGCCTCGCCTTCTCGAGGATGACTTTGATTGTCTCTTTGTTGTAGTAGACTTCATTGCCAGGGTGATCCACACCGTACATGTAGGCAATCATTCGATGCGCTGCGTTGCCAAGGAAGAGTTCCCAGGGGAGCTCTGAATCCAGATTCCGGCCGGGAACGTTGTAGCCCTGGACTGCAGGGCCGGTGGGCTCCCCACTCGCCGTTGGGCCGTTGCTCATGACCAATAGGGCTCCTGGCGTTGGCGCAGGGCTCAGCGGCGCTCTGGTCCTTGTTACTTCCTGGCTCCAGGTAGATGAAGCCCGCATGCCGGGGGCGCTCGCGCAGCCGGCGTGCATCCAAACGAAGAACAGGGCCGCCCAAAACCGTGCGGCCCGGGACATGGCCAGATACCCAACGGCTGCACTCAAGGTCACCTCCCGCTCCACTTGCCTGGGCATACGCGGAGCCAGGAGTCACTAGAGGCCGCAGGCTGCGGGAAGACCATGCCCTCCCAGGTGAGATCCTCGCGAAAACTCCCGGCTCCCTCCCGCAACGGGTCCTTCGCGGTAGACTGGTGCCCCGATGGCCTCCAAGACGAGCACGGCGGAAACCTACGCGGCCCAGCACCGCGGCAATGCGGACCACTACGCCACCTACTTCGCTGGCATGGATGCCTCCATGCAGCAGAAGGTGGCTCTCACCACTGCTCACTTCCCCACGCGCGGCCGTGTGGCCGACATGGGCAGCGGCTCGGGCCGTGGCACCCATGACCTCGCCTGTCTCTACAGCGGTCTGGAGCTGGTCGGCGTGGACATCAACCCGGTGTCCGTGAAGATGGCCGCCGAGTCCTATCAGCGCCCCAACCTCCGCTTCGTCGTGGGCGACATCGCCGACCCCGTCTTCCCGCCCGAGTCCCTCGATGGCGTGCTCGACTCGTCGGTGCTCCACCACGTCACCAGCTTCAATGCCTTCTCGCTCGCCCGCCTGGAGGAGTGTCTGGACAACCAGGTGCGCGCGCTGCGCACCGGCGGCGTCATCATCATCCGCGACTTCCTCATCCCCGACGGACCCTCGGAGGTGTTCCTCGACCTGCCCACGACGGATGGGTCCGCCGAGGGGCTCGTTCCGGAGCTCTCCACCGCCGCGCTCTTCGAGCGCTTCGCGCGCGACTTCCGCTGCAGCGTCAACCGCGACGGCCCCGTGCCCTATACGCGGCTCGCTTCGCCCCACGCGGGGCACGTCCGCTACCGGCTCGCCCTGCGCGCCGCCAACGAGTTCATCCTCCGCAAGGACTACCGCACCGACTGGGACGTGGAATTGCTCGAGGAGTACACCTATTTCTCCCAGTCCCAGTTCGAGTCCGCCTTCCGCCGCCGCGGGCTGCGCATCCTCAGCTCGATGCCCATCCGCAACCCGTGGATCATCGCCAACCGCTACGAGGGCCGCTTCCACCTGAGCGACGTCGACGGCAGGCCGCTGCCGTTCCCCGCCACCAACTACCTCATCGTGGGCGAGAAGGTGCCCCCCGGCGCGGGCGTGGAGCTGCGCGAGGAGCGCAGTGAGCCTCTCGCCACGCCGCGCTTCCTGTCCCTCAGTGCCTGGCGTCATGAGGAGTCCGGTCACGTCTGGGAATTGGTGGAGCGTCCAGGGCGCACGCTCGACCTGCTGCCCTGGTTCCGCCAGGACGGTCAGGTGTTCGTGCTGGCCAAGAAGGGTTTTCCGCGCCCCATCGTCAATGCCTGCGCGGATCATCCCAACCTCGGCGGCGCGGCGCTGTCCGGCTATGTCACCGAGCCCCTCGCAGCCATTACCCACGCCGGTGAGCCGCCGGACAAGGCCATCACCCGCATCCTCCACGAGCGGGCCGGGCTCCCCGCCGACAGCATCCGCGCCCTCGGTGAGCCGGTGCGCTACTTCACCTCGCCCGGTGGCGTGAGCGAGCGCGTGTCCGCGTACCTCGTGGAGGTGGCCCCGTCCTCCACCGGGTTGCCGGTGCCCGACTACAGCCCCTTCACCAGCTCCGGCTCGGTGCGCGAGCTGGATGCGCGCCAGGTGCTCCGCGCGTGCCACGTGGGCGGCATGGTGGACGCCCGGTTGGAGCTCAACATCCACCGTCTGCTTCGCCACCTGGGCTCCTCACCGGGGCCGTGGATCGGCGCCTCCATCCAGCTCACCGAGCAGTCCGGTGGGCCCTCGTGGGCCGAGGATGCGTTGACCCCCGCGCGCCACGTGGGCTTCTCTCCCCATGAGGACGGTGCCGCCGGCTATCTGGACCTGCGTACCGGTACCTTCTCCGAGCGCGACGCGGAGGGCCGCGTGCTGGCCAGCGTGCCGCGCGAGTACCTCGTGCCCCGTGGCGAGGTCAGCCGCAACACCACCGTGGCCCTCCCCGTGGTGCGGACGCGCGAGGGCATCCGGGTGGGCATCGAGCACCGCGAGTTGCCGGTGGTTCAGCACTTCACGGGCAGCGCCCGCATCGCCGTGTCTCCCGCCTGGCGGCTTCCCCGGACGTTCACCCACCTCGCGCAGGTGCCCGCCTTCATCGCCGAGCGCCTCCGCGAGGAGTTCGCCGTCTCGGTGCGCCACACCTGGGAGCTCGGGGGCTCGTATCACACGACCCCGGGTGTTACTCCCGAGCTGGTCTGGCCTTTCGCCGTGGAGGTCGACGCGGACTCGGCTCATGATCCGCGCCTGCACTGGATGCCGCTCGAGGTCCTCATCAGTCAGTTGGATGTGGTTCAGGACGCCCACCTGCTGGTGGTCGCCTGGCGGTTGGCTCATGCGCTGGGCGTGCTGGGTTGAGATTCGAACCAGGGGTCTAACTACCCTCACCCCCCGCCCTCTCCCAGGGGGAGAGGGAGCATGCGAAACCCGTTCAGTGATCCGTCCGGTGGGGCACGTGGTGGTCGTGCTCGGGTTTCACGCTCAGCGGTAGTCGCACCGTCGCCACCGCTCCTCCTCCCTCGCGTGGGCGCAGCGAGATGCGTCCCCCGTGGCGGCGGATGATCTCCCGTGACACGTACAGCCCCACCCCTATTCCCGAGATGCTCGTCAGCTCTCGCCGGTCTCCGCGCTCGAACCGTCCGAAGAGCTGCTCCTCGTCCTGCACCCGCAGGCCGATGCCCCGGTCGGCCACCACCACCTCCGCCTCGTTGCCCGGCAGCACCCGGGTGTGCACCTCGATGGTGCCTCCCGTCGGGCTGTACTTGATGGCGTTGGTCACCAGGTTGTGCAGCACCTGCTCCATGCGCAGCTCGTCGAACTCGCCCACCAGCGGGCACACCTCGAGCTCCAGTGCGTGCAGTGGCGAGGCACTCACCAGGGGCTCCGCCACCCTCCTCACCACCTCGCCCAGGTCCAGCCGCGCCCGCTCCAGCGGCAGCTGCTCCAGGCCGAGCTGCGAGGCGTCCAGCAACTGGTTCACCAGCCGCGTCACCCGGTCCACCTGCCGGCTCACCGTGTCCAGCCGCTCCACGTGCTCGGCCGGCACCTTGCGCCGCAGTATCTGCACCTGGGCCTTGAGCGCCGTGAGCGGCGTCTTCAGCTCGTGCGAGGCGATGGAGAGGAAGGCGTCCTTCTCCCGGCTGGTGCGCTCGACGGCCTCCATCTGCCGCGACAGCTGCCACGCCATCCGGTCGAACGTCTCCGCCAGCTGGCTCAGCTCGCGCGGCGAGTCCTCGGCCACCTCGGAGGCGCGCGCCGTGCGATCCCCCGCCGCCAGCCGCGCCGCCGCGTGCGACACCCCATGCACCGGCGAGACGATGATGCGCGAGAAGGTGAGCGCCAGCAGCACCGCGGCCACCGTGGCCAGTCCCACCGTCCCCAGCAGGGCGAAGTAGGAGCGCTCCACGTCCCGCTGCAACCGTGTCCCCGGCTGCTCCACCACCACCCGCCACCCCAACCGTGGCACCTCGACCATGCCGAAGTGTTGCAGCGTCCCCGCGCGCACGAGCATCACCGCGTCCTGCTCGCTCTCGTAAATCCCGGTGCCGCCACTGCCCACCTGCTCCAGCGCCTTCGCCAGCGGCGAGCCGGTGGTGCTCCGCATCTGCCCGGTGCCCTCCTCGGACGAGTCGAGCACCACTCCGCCCCGCGCGTCGATGACCCGGATGCGCCGCTCGGTGTCCCTCACCTGGGTGTACGCGTGCTGGCGCAGCCGCGGCAGGTCCATCGCCGCCATCACGTACCCCGCGTAATTCTCTCCCCGGCGGATGGGGGCCGCCGTCACCACCAGCGGCCCGTGCACCCCCCCTCGTCCGAGGAAGACGTCGCTCACCACCGGCTCGCGGGACTGCCGCACCTGCTGCACGTAGGGCCGATCCGAGAAGTCGGTCCCCGCCAGCGGAAGGCCCGCCGCGTCGTTGCGGGGGGAGAAGGCGAGCGCCACCCCCTCCGGGCTGCCGACGTAGGCGTTGACCACCTCCGGCGAGTAGGAAACCAGCGCGTCCAGCTCGCCCTCGAGGAAGTGCGGGCCCGGCAGCGCCCCTTCCGGCGACAGGCTCGCCGAGAGCGTGCGGGCCAGCCGGAACACGCCATGGCGCGAGTGCTGCAGGCTGCTCTCGATTTCATTGGCCACCACCCGGGCCGCGTGCAGGTTCTCCTCGTTCACCTGCCGCACCTCGGTGTCGTAGCGCGCGCGGCCCTCGGCCCCGCCCACCACCAGCAGCGGGATGATGGCTCCCAGCGTGAGCGCCGAGCCGAACGCGCGCCCGATGGACACGTCCGCCATCGGCAGCGGCAGCAGCGCCCGCAGGTGTCTGCGCACCCCGGGCAGCAGCAGCACCACCTGGAGGAGGAGCGCCGCCAACAACCCGTTCACCGCCTGCTTCACCCCCGCCACCAGCGTGGCCTCGAAGGGGATGTCCTCCACCCACCGGTAGGTGAGGAGGAAGTACAGCGGGCTCAGCGCCCAGTAGCAGGCATCCGCCACCAGCGGCGTGAGGCGCCGGCGCAGCGCGCCCACGCAGACGCCCTCGAGAATCATGTTGAGCCACCCCCACGGGTGGCCCCACAGCCAGATCGTCCCCGCGCCCGATAAGGCGCCCGCCAGCCCGCCCGCTACAGGGCCGAACAGGACCGCGGCGAGCAGCACCACCAGGGGACCGAGCAGCAGATGCACCCCGGGCAGTACCTCCAGGGCCGCCAGGTTCACCACCCACCCGATCAGCCCGAGGCCCAGACCCCATCCGATGCGCCTCAGGGTGCTCACCGTGCCCAGGGTGCTCACCTGCTGCCTGCCCGGCAACGATTCTTTGCCCTCGGGATGCACTGGCAGTAGGAGGGAGCGGTCACTGAATGACAGAGGCCTCGGCGGAGCGCCGCACCCGGAGGAGTCAGAGCAATCCGCAATCGGGGCTCCCAGAGGGACGAGCGGGCGTGCACCATACCCTCTACAACTCCTGGACAGCCCTCGGCCTTCCGGTGTCTGTATGCGCGCGGCGACATCCGGAAGACACACGAGGAGCAGTGCTCCCCGAGCTTTCCACCCGGGATGCAGCGCCGCGAGGCGGTCCAGTCGGAACGGGACCCGCAGGGGCCTCGACATGGAGAACTCATGAGCCACAAGAAGCCGTCCCTCCACCGGGGGACGACCCAGCGTGGCGCGCCCTCGTCGACGCGTTCGTCGGGATTCGTGCGCCTGTCCGCCGTTGCCACCTTGCTGCTCGCCCCGGCCGCGCTCGCGCAGCCCACGGGCCTGCCGCGGTTCGAACTGGAGCGTCTGGAGCTCAACCCCAACGGCAAGGGGTCGCTGCTCATGGGCACCGGCGAGCTGCTGCCCGCCGGTGGCTTCCGCCTCTCGCTCGCGGGGCAGTACGAGAATGATCCGCTGGTGATGTATCGCGATGGTGCGCGGTTGGGCTCGGTGGTGGGAGACCGGGTGACGGCGCACCTGCTGGCGGCCTGGGCGCCGATGCGGTGGCTCGAGCTGGGTGTGCAGTTGCCGGTGGTGGCCTGGCAGCGCGGAGATGACCTCAGCGCCCAGGGCATCGGGGCACCGGCTCGCACGGGTCTGTCCACGCCCACGGCGCACGTGCGGTTGGGACTGCTCGCGCAGCAGCGGGAGGCGCCGGTGGACCTGGCGCTCGAGCTGGGCGTGGGGCTCCCCGTGGGCAGCGTGGAGGCGCTCTCGCGGGACAGCATCGTCCGCATCGCGCCCAAGGTGATGGTGGGTCGGAGCTTCGGCTGGCTGCGTGCCGGCGTGGAGGCGGGCGCGCTGGTGCGGCCCACCGTCGTGCTCGGTGACACGGGCACGGTGCAGGACGAGCTGGGCAACGAGGTGCGTCTGGGCGCGGTGCTGGCCACCACGGGCGAGGGGCTGCGCGGCGAGCTCAACGTGCGCGGCACCGTGCCGCTCTCGCGCGAGCCGAAGTCGCTGGAGGTGCTGGCCGGTCTGCGGCTTCCCCTGGGCGCGTCGTCCGAGCTCTATGCGCTGGGCGGTCCCGGCTTCGGTGACACCCCGGGCACGCCGTCCTTCCGGTTGCTGCTCGGCGTGGCCGTGGGCGGTGGGGAGCGGCAGGATGCCTCGCGGCGCGACGACGACGGCGATGGCGTGAGGAATGGCGAGGACACCTGTCCCGCGGAGGCGGGCCCGGCCGAGCGCCAGGGCTGTCCGGTGAAGGACGCGGACAAGGACGGCCTGGAGGACGGTGCGGACACGTGCCCCACCGAGGCGGGCCCGGCCGAGCGCCAGGGCTGCCCGGTGAAGGACGCGGACCAGGACGGCGTCGAGGACAGCGCGGACAAGTGCCCCATGGAGGCGGGTCTGGCCGAGCGTCAGGGCTGCCCGGTGAGGGACGCGGACCAGGACGGTGTCGAGGACAACGCGGACAAGTGCCTCCTGGAGGCGGGTCTGGCCGAGCGTCAGGGCTGCCCGGTGAGGGACGCGGACAAGGATGGCCTGGAGGACGGCGCGGACAGGTGCCCCACGGAGGCGGGCCTGATGGAGCTGCGCGGCTGCCCGGTGAAGGACACCGACGGTGACACCGTGGCGGACCACCTGGACAACTGCCCCGAAGAGAAGGGCGTGGCCACCAACCAGGGTTGCCCGGTGCAGAAGAAGCAGCTCGTGGCCATCCAGACGGGCAAGCTGGAGATCAAGGAGCAGGTGTTCTTCGCCACCGGCAAGGCCGTCATCCAGAAGCGGTCCTTCAAGATGCTGGACCAGGTGGCCCAGGTGCTCCGCCAGCACCCGGAGGTGGACCGCATGGTCATCGAGGGTCACACGGACGACCGGGGCAACGCGGAGGCCAACCGCAAGCTGTCGCTGGCGCGGGCCGAATCGGTGAAGCGCTATCTGGTGGGCAAGGGCGTCGAGGCGTCGCGCCTGGAGGCGAAGGGCTTCGGTCCCGACCGGCCCATCGCGTCCAACAAGACGGAGAAGGGCCGCGCGACCAACCGCCGCGTGGATTTCATCATCACCACCCCCGAGCGCGAGCTGAAGTAGCTGAAGGACGTGAAGATCATGAGGAATCCATTCATGAAGAACTGGCTCGCGGCCGTGCTGTGCGTGCTGGCCCTCGGCTCGACGGCGGCGCTGGCCGAGCCGGACTCGTTCGGTCTGGGCACCGGGCGCGACGGCGCGCACACGGTGACGGCCAACGGTCCCGTCAACAGCTACGCCCAGGTGAAGATGCCTCTGTTGAAGGGCGACGACACCATCGAGGTCGGGGTGTGCACCGGTGCGCCCCGGTGCTTCCAGGAAGGCGATCTGGTGATGGTCCTGCAGACCACGGGGATCCGGTCGGACGCCCCGGAGGCTGCCTCGGGGTATGCCGGCCCCATCGTCATCAACGACCCAACGAAGTTCCAGGTGGGCTTGTGGGAACTGGCGCGGCTGAAGTCGGTGACGGGAACGACGCTCGAGCTGACGGCGCCCCTCATCCGCGACTACCCGTCGAACGTCACCCAGGTCATCCGGGTGCCCGAGTACACGGACCTCGTCATCCCCACGGGGCTGAATCTGTCCGCCCAGGACTGGGACGGCACCAGTGGTGGCGTCATCGCGTTCCTGGCCACGGGTACCATCACGAACGAGGGGACCATCACCGCCAACCGGAGCGGGTTCCGCGGGGGCCTGCCCACCGTCGATACCGCGACGAACACCAGTTGCTCGGGTCTGGACGAGCCTTCCACCCGAGGGGCGCAGAAGGGCGAGGGTCTCGACATCACGCGGTATGAGCCGACGAAGAGCACCGGCCTGGGCAACGTGACCAATGGCGGAGGTGGGGGGGTCTGCAAATGGTCCGGAGGCGGTGGTGGTGGCAACGGTGGTGCGGGTGGCCGGGGTGGCTCTTCCTCCGACGGGAAGCGCCCCGTGGGCGGCCAGGGCGGCGCGGCGCTCCAGTATGATGGCCTCTATCGCCTGACGTTTGGCGGTGGCGGCGGCGCGGGTCATGGTCCTTCCGGGACCGGACAGCGAGGCGGCTCGGGCGGTGGTGCCATCTTCATTCGCGCGGGGGCACTCGCGGGAACGGCGGGCGCCATCACCGCGTCGGGTGGCGCCAGCAATTTGTCTGAGTCCGATGCCGGCAGCGGTGGCGGCGCGGGTGGGAGTATCTACCTGCGCCTCGCCGGGCCCGCCGAGTGCGCCAGCACCAGGGCGAACGGCGGCATCGGCGGCAACTCCAACTCGGACTTCAGGGGCCCTGGGGGCGGCGGCGGCGGCGGCCGTATCCTGTTCCAGGCCAGCACTGATGCATGCATCCGCAGCGTCAGCGGCGTGTCGTCCGGGACGCAGTCGGATGATTTCGATCCCCAGTACGGTGCGAGGTCCGGCTCCCCGGGTATCGCCGAGAGGCTCATCGGTGTGTTCGTCGTGCCGCCCGTACCCTCCGTGACCGAGCCAGCCCATGGCTTGTCCACCCGGAACGTCCGGCCAGACATCAGGGGCAAGGTCCCGGTCAACCCCTCGGGCCCCATCCCCGATGTCACGGCGCTCAGGGTGCTCATCATCATCGATGGGGTCTACGTCGACACGTCCGAGTACCGGGTGACGCCCTACGCCAATGGCGACTTCTTGCTGCCCATGCCCAGGAACCTCTCCGAGGGCCGTCATACGATCGAGGCGGTCACGGAGTACCAGGGCGTGCAGAGCGCCAGGAGCACGGTCAACACCTTCACGGTGGACACCACTCCTCCCGGGAAGCCGACGGTGCTCGTGCCCGCGACTGGCTCCTCCACGCAGGAGACCCAGCCGGAGATCTCTGGCACGGCGGAGCCCGGCAGCAAGGTGACGGTCATCATCGACGGCAAGGACTACGGTCCGGTGACGGCGGACGTGGACGGCAAGTGGACCTACACGCCCACCACGCCCCTGTCCGAGACCTCGCACACGGTGGAGGCCCGGGCCACGGATGAGGCGGGCAACATCGGCCCCGTGTCCGACACCACCACCTTCACGGTGGACAAGACGCCGCCGGGGATTCCGGCGGTGAGCACTCCCACGGAGGGGCTCCGCACGAAGGAGACCCGGCCGGAGATCACGGGAACGGCGGAGCCCGGCGTCGATGTGACGGTCATCATCAACGGCGAGGAGTATGGCCCGGTGAAGGCGGGTGCGGACGGCAAGTGGAGCTACACGCCGACGACGCCGCTGCCCGAGGACAGGAACCAGGTGGAGACCCGGGCCAGGGACGCGGCGGGCAACGAGAGCCCCGTGTCGCCCGTGCCGCGCGTCTTCTACGTGGACACCACCGAGCCCGCGGCTCCCGAGGTGCTCACGCCCACCGAGGGTGCCCTCGTCAGGGGTCCCACGCCGGTCATCACCGGTAAGGCCGAGGCGAACAGCCGGGTGACGATCATCCTCGACGACATCCCCGTGGACATCGTCGACGTGGATGCGGATGGCAATTGGAGCTACACGCCGAAGAGCGTGCTGCTGGATGACAAGCACACGGTGAAGGCCCAGGCCACGGATGAGGCGGGCAACACCGGCCCCGAGTCCGCGCTGCGCACCTTCTACGTGGACTCCACGGCTCCCGCCGCGCCGGAGGTACTGACGCCCGCGAACGGGACGACGGTGGGCACCCATACGCCGGAGCTCGAGGGCAAGGCGGAGCCCGGTAGCACCGTCACCGTCTACGTGGACGGGAAAGAGGTGGGTCAGGTGAAGGCCAACGCCTCGGGCGAGTGGAGCGTGACGGTTCCGGCCGACAAGGCGCTGGATGATGGCCAGCACACGGTGAAGGCGCAGGCCACGGACGCGGTGGGCAATCCCGGCCCCGAGTCCAACACCAACACCTTCACGGTGGACACCACGGCTCCGGACATCTCCATCACCTCGGGCCCGTCGGGCGTCACCCGCGATTCGAACGCCTCGTTCGGCTTCAGCTCCTCGGAGCCGGGCGTTTCCTACGAGTGCCGGCTGGACAACACGGGTGACTTCGTCCCGTGCACCAACCCGCATTCTCTCTCCAACCTGGCCGAGGGTTCGCACACCCTCGAGGTGCGTGCTCGTGATTCCCAGGGCAACGTGTCCGCCACCCCGGCCACCCGCACCTGGACCGTGGACACCCATGCGGCCGCCCCTGTGGTGAGCGCGCCGGCCGACGGCGCGACCGTGGACACCTCCACGCCGGTCATCTCCGGCACGGCGGAGCCCGGCGGCACCGTCACCGTCATCATCGACGGACAGGTGGTGGGCACCGCCCCGGTGGATGCGAATGGCAACTGGAGCTACACGCCGACCGAGCCGCTGACGCCCGGCTCGCACGTGGTGACGGTCCGCACCTCGGACCCGGTTGGCAACGAGAGCCCGGTCTCTCCTGGCCGCACCTTCACCGTCGTCCAGGACACCAACCCGGGCACGGGCGGGGACATCGCCTTCCTGGGTGATGGCTTCGGCTGCTCGGCCACGGGCGGTGACTCCTCGCTGGTGCTGTTGAGCCTGGGCACGTTCCTCGCCCTGGCCCGCCGCCGGCGCCGGTAACCCGCGGCCTCCCTGTCGTGAACCAGGCCGGGCTCTCCTCCCTCACGGGAGGCGGGGCCCGGTCTCTTCATTGGCTCAGTGCACCTGCTGGGGCGAGCCGGTGGTGGGGTGCGTGGGCTCGGGTGGCGTGGGGTTGGCCTCGGACAGCAGGGGGAGGGCCACGTAGAAGGTGGAACCCCGGCCGAGCTCGCTCTCCACCCATATGCGGCCCCCGTGACGCTCCACGATGTCGCGGCTGATGTAGAGGCCCAGTCCCAGTCCGCCGTAGGACGTGACGGAGACGTTGCGGGCGCGGAAGTAGCGCTCGAAGAGCAGCTCCTGCTGGTCCCGAGGTATCCCGATGCCCTCGTCCGCCACGGAGAGCAGCGCGAAGTCGCCGCGCATGTCCAACGTCACACGCACGGTGCTGTCCCCGGGGCTGTACTTGAGCGCGTTCTCCAGCAGGTTGGCGATGACCTGCTCGAGCCGATAGGGATCTCCCCGGATGCGCACCGGCTCGGCCGGGTGCGCGTAGTCGATGCGGTGCTGGCCCCGCTCGGCGTCCATGCCGGTCAGCACGTGCTCCACGATGTTGTCCAGCCGCATGGGCTCGAAGTGCAGTGCGAGCCGGCCGGCCTCGATGCGCGAGGCATCCAGCAGGTCATTGATGAGCGCCGCCAGCCGCACCAGGTGCTGACGGGCGTGGCGCAGCAGCGTGGGGTCCACCGGCTCCTTGCGCTCCAGTCGCCGCTCCAGGCTGGCCAGCCGCAGCGACAGCGGCGTGAGGGGCGTCTTCAGCTCGTGCGAGGCGATGGTGAGGAAGTCGTCGCGTACCCGGATGGCCTCCTGGGCCTCGCGCAGGAGGCGGCCCCGCTCGGCCTCCGCGCTCCGCTGCGCGGTGATGTCCTCGATGATGCCCACGCCGCCCTCCACCTCTCCCTTCTCGTTGAAGCAGGGGGCGAAGCGGGCGCGCACCGGGGTGACCTTGCCCGAGGTGACGGCGCGATAGTCCCCCTCGAAGTACGCGTGTCGCCCGTCGAGCACGTCGCGCACACAGCCCATGATCGACTCGCTCTGGAGGCTGAGCAGGTTCAGCCCGATGAGCATCCGCTTGGACGAGCCCAGGATGCGCACGAAGTAGTCGTTGCACGCGAGGAGGGTGGGCGTGGTGTCGAAGTGCAGGAGCCCCAGCGGAGCGTTCTCGAAGACGAGCTGGTAGGCGCGCTCCCCGGCGGAGATGGGGCTCACCGTGCGCGTGTGCACCGCGGAGGACAGCCGCTCCATCGGCTCCTGGGTGTAGTCGGGGAACTCGGGCGGACGCCGCAGCACCAGCGAGATGCGCTCCCCACCGACTTCTCCGGAGCTGCCCACCGTCACCTCCAGCTCCATCTCCGGCCCGCCCCGGCGCAGCAGGGACGTCCGGACGGGACGTCCACTCAGCGCGCGCCGCCGGCCCAGCAGGTAGCGCAGGAAGGTCTGCCCATCGAAGGAGCACAACCGTGAGGGGAGGAGAAGGGAGAAGGGCTGCCCCACCAGCTCCGGCAGCGTCCAGCCAAGCAGGCGCTCGGCGGCGGGGTTCAGGTAGAGGACGTACTCGCCCCCATCGCAGGCCACGAGCGGGTCGGCCATGGCGTCCATCAACTCCCTGAAGTCGTTGCTGGACATCCCTCCCACCACGCGGATCCTCCTCTAGAGATTACAGGTTGGAGATGAGGGCACGGAGCCGTGAGTACCACCGGCCCACGTCTCGGAAGGCCGCGTCCTGGCATGGAGGGCGAGCGGGCGGCCGTGGGCTCAGCCTGGCGCGGGAGGGGCGGCTTCGGCGTGCGCGGCTGGTGGCTCGAGGTGGAAGCGCGCGATGAGCGGCATGTGGTCCGACAGGCCGTGGAAGCGGCTTTGCGTGTCCCCGAAGGGACGCGTCTCGTCGGCGTCCAGCCAGCGCACCCCTCCACCGGAGAAGATGTGGTCCAGGTGCATGCGCATGTGCATGAAGCCGGCCGTGGGGAAGCCCCGTGAGAGCCGTGGATCGATCTGCCCCACCGCCACCTGGGCATCGGTGAGACAGGCCTCGTCGCACAGGTAGTGGAACACGGGCGAGGCGGGGGGGGAGTTGAAGTCCCCGCAGACGAGGAAGGGTTCCCCGGCCGCTCTGGCACGCACCAGCTGGGCCAGGGCGCGTGCCTCGTGGAGCTGGTTGATGCCGTTGCCCATCTTCTCCCGGGTGGCCCAGAAGGCGCGGGAGAAGGGGGTGGGCAGGCTCAGGTGGGTGTTGAAGACATGGAGCGGGAGACCGTTGTCCCTGCGCAGCAGGCGCATGTGCGCGCAGATGCGGCTCTGCTTGCGCTCGCGCAGCATCCGCACGTGGTGGTGCGTGATGTGGTGGGGCGAGTCCACGTTGTGGGTGTCCACCGCGAGCCGCTGGACGTTGACGAGGATGGCCAGCCCGGTGGTGTAGAGCGAGAACTCGCCCAGCTTGTAGTGGTGGGCGCGGAAGTAGAAGGCCTCGTAGGGCATGGGCCGGCGCAGGTTGGCGAACGTCTCCTCCATGCGCCTCATGAAGGCCTCCAGCTGCGTCTCGTCGGGGCGGGCCCGCCGGTGGGCGACGCTGCTGCGGAACGACTGCGTCTCCACCTCCTGCAGGCAGATGATGTCCGGGAGGGGATCGATCGCGGCCAGGGCCGCGGCCACCCGGCGCTTGGGCCCCAGCGTGCTGGCGAGCCCGCGCAGGGCATGTCCGAAGTAGCGGACGTTGTAGCTGACGATGCGTAGAGGCGTGTCGGCCATGCTCGCTCGTTCGTCCTGTGGAGGCGGGAAGTAGGGGGAAACTATTGCCTCCCATTTCCCAGTGGGAGCGCCCCAGCCTTGCGCGCGGCCCCGGGGGAGGGGTATTGCGCCGCGTCCGGGGTTGCTCGCTCCCCCCGGAGACGTACGGACCGCCCTCTGTCTGGCAGTGGGCCTTGACTCCGGCGCGGTTGCTCCGCGCCCAACCCGAAGAGGAAGCGCATGAACCTGCGTTCGACGCTGTGTGTGGCGATGGCCGTGGCCGCGGGCGGCCTGCTGGGCTGTGGTGAGCAGCCGAAGTACTACCGCGTGGCCATCGACCGGTCGCCGCTGGATGAGGTCTCCGGTGCCTGTTACAGCTCGGGCGAGGGGCCCTCGGACAGGACGACCAACGTGGTCGATGTCGGACAGTGGATCATCTGGGACGGAGTGGATGACCGGAAGTACCTGCAGGTGGGCAACATCAACTACCAGCTGGGCAGCTCCCAGGTGCTCATCCAGGGCGACGCCCTCGTGAGCACCGGCGACGCCAAGAAGCCGACCTTCACCGCCGAGCGGACGCAGGCCAATCCCAGCCGCACCTCACGGGCCACCTACACCTTCGACAAGCTGGGGGAGACCGTGGAGGGCACGCTCGCGCTGAGCTTCTCCTGCACAGGCCCCGGTTGCACTCCCGGTTGTGATGCCACGCTGCGCTTCGAGGGCCGCCGCCTCGACGTGGACCCAACGCTTCAGGTGAGCAACACCGCCAACAACTAGCGGACAGGCAGGCGTCGGGGGCGGGTCGGTGTTAGAAGGAGAGGGCATGACGTCCTCTCCTTCCCGTTTCCGCGGAACCGATACCTACCTCTCCAGCGAAGGCCTCCAGGCCGCAGTCAACTGCGCGCTGACGCTCCAGCGTCCGCTGCTGGTGCGCGGCGAGCCCGGCACCGGCAAGACGCTGCTGGCCGAGGCCGTCGCCGAGAGCCTGGGCCTGCGCCTGCTCACCTGGCACGTGAAGAGCACCACGCGCGCCCAGGACGGCCTGTACGTCTACGACACCGTGCAGCGCCTGTACGACTCGCGCTTCAATGACGGGGACGTGCGGGACATCCGCCGCTACATCCGCATGGGCCCCTTGGGCGAGGCCTTCGCCTCCCGCGAGCGCGTGGTGCTGCTCATCGACGAGGTGGACAAGGCGGACCTGGAGTTCCCCAACGACCTGCTCCACGAGCTGGACCGGATGCGCTTCCGCATCACGGAGACGAACGAGGAGGTGGTGGCCACGCAGCGCCCGGTGGTCATCATCACCAGCAACAACGAGAAGGAGCTGCCGGACGCCTTCCTGCGCCGGTGCGTCTTCCACTTCATCGACTTCCCGGACCAGGAGCTGATGCGCCGCATCGTGGCGGTGCATCACCCGGGGCTGGACGCGGCGCTGACGGAGCAGGCGCTGAAGATCTTCTACGAGCTGCGCGGCTTCACGCGGCTGCGCAAGCGGCCGAGCACGAGTGAGCTCGTGGATTGGATCGCCGTGCTCAAGGCCAACGGCGTCACGGACGTGAAGCTGGAGGACAACCTGCCCTTCCTGGGCGCGCTGTTGAAGCGTGAGCAGGACCTGATGGCGGTGGCGGAGGCCTTCGGGCGGGGCCGCCGGACGAAGGCCTGACGGGGAGCGAGCCATGTTCCTGCCCTTCCTCTACGAGTTGCGGCGGCGCGGGGTGCCGGTGGGCGCGCAGGAGGCGCTCGCGCTGGCGGGGGCGCTGAAGGCGGGGCTGCACGACAGCTCGCTGGATGGCTTCTACCACGTGGCGCGCGCGCTGCTGGTGCACGCGGAGACGCACCTGGACGCCTTCGATCAGGCCTTCCTGGCGCACTTCAAGGGCATGGAGGGCGCGGGGCAGAAGCTCAAGGACGAGCTGCTCGATTGGCTGAAGGAGGCGCGCCAGCGGCGCGAGCTCACCCCCGAGGAGCGGGCGCTGCTGGAGCACTTCGACGTGGAGGAGCTGGAGCGGCTCTTCCAACAGCGGTTGGAGGACCAGCGCGAGCGGCACGACGGCGGCACGCGGTGGATCGGCACCGGAGGCGCGTCACCCTTCGGGCACTCGGGCGAGCCGCGCGAGGGCTTCCGGGTGGGCGGCGAGGGAGCCGAGGGCGGTGGCGGCCGCATGGCGATGAAGATGGCCGGGGCGCGCAGGTACCAGGGGTACCGGGGCGACGTGGTGCTGGACACGCGGCAGATGGCGGTGGCGCTGCGCAAGCTGCGAGCCTTCGCGCGCGAGGGCGCACCGGACGAGCTGGACGTGGAGGGCACCATCGCCTCCACGGCGAAGAACGCGGGCGAGCTGGAGGTGGTGACGCGCCCACCGCGCCGGCCGAACACGCGCGTGGTGCTGTTGATGGACGTGGGCGGCTCCATGGATCCGTACGCGCACCTGGTGAGCCGGCTCTTCTCGGTGGCGAAGCAGGCCACGCACTTCAAGGAGCTGCGCACGTACTACTTCCACAACTGCGTGTACGGGCGCGTGTTCGACTCGCCGTACCTGATGGGAGGCCTCAGCGTGCCGGACCTGCTGGGGCAGGTGGGGCGCCACTACAAGCTGGTGGTGGTGGGTGACGCGTTGATGGCGCCGTACGAGCTGGCGATGCGGACGAACGCGGAGGGCCGCTACGACACGGTGAACGGCAAGGAGGGGCTGGTGTGGCTGATGGAGCTGGCCCGGCACTTCGAGCGCAGCGCCTGGCTCAACCCGGAGCCTCCGCAGACGTGGCGAGGCAACACCATCCAGGCGGTGCACAACGTCTTCGACATGTTCCCGCTGACGCTGGAAGGGTTGGGCGAGGCGGTGGCGCACCTGACGAAGGGGCGCATGGTGCGCGGTCGCCGGTGAAGTGATGTGTCCTGGGCAATAGAGCAGCGGGGGGCCGCTGGATTGCCATGCGAGTGGAGGGCGGGGGAGCTAGAAGGGGCGCTCCACTCGCAGTCCCAGCCGGAGGAGTCCCCGACATGGCCCCCATCGCCATCCAGCCGCTCTACACCGCCACCGCCACCTCTCACGGAGGACGCAACGGCCGTGTCCGCACGGACAATGGGACGATCGACATGGCGCTCACCATGCCGAAGGCCCTGGGCGGTCCCGAGGCCCCTGGCTCCACCAATCCCGAGCAGCTCTTCGCCGCGGGTTACTCGGCGTGCTTCGAGGGAGCGCTGCGCCTGGTGGCCGGGCAGATGAAGAAGCAGATCAAGGACGCGCACATCACGGCGAAGGCGACCATCGGGAAGACGCCGACGGGCGGCTTCGGCCTGGCGGTGGAGCTGCACGGCAAGCTCGCGGGCGTGTCGCAGGCCGAGGCGGATGAGCTGATGCACGCGGCGCACAAGGTGTGCCCGTACTCGCTGGCCACGCAGGGCAACATCGAGGTGAAGCTGTCGTCCGAGGTGGCCTGAGTCGCCACTCCACCCTCTCCCTTCGGGAGAGGGGACGGGGGTGAGGGTCTCCCCTGGCCTACTTCTGACTCCCCTCCGCCCAGGTGCCCCAGCGGACGAGCCGGGTGCTGCCCTCGGGCTCGCGCTTGCCGCCGGAGGCCACGCGCTCGGTGCTGTCGGCGAGCGACTGGAAGCGCGCCTCGTAGGGCAGGCCCGCGAGCGCCGGGGCCCAGGGGTCGGCCGCCCAGGTCTCCGACAAGACGCGCTGGACGCCCTCCACCGTCTCGGTGCGCTGCGCGGTGAGGGCGGGCACCTCACGGCCCTCCGCGGTGAACTTCGCGGGGACGGCGGAAGCCGCGGAAGCCGGAGGCCACTCGGTGGTCAGCGCCTCCCAGGGCAGTGTCAGCAGCACGTCCTCGAGCGGCTGCGGCTCGGCCTGCGAGAAGTCGGAGCAGGGGGCGGCGCTGGTGTCGACGGGGCCCTCGGTGCGCAGGATGAAGCCGCGCTCGGCGCCGAAGCACACGCGCTGCACGGTGGGCGACGGGCCCACCTCCACGCGCCGGTCGTAGTACGCGCCGGGGCCCAGGGGCCGCTCCAGCGTGGGAGGCGTGGCCTTGGCGCCGGCCTCGCCCTCGCGGAGCTCACGCAGCGTCACGCTGAAGCCGCCCGGGGTGCGGAAGCCGGCGAGCTCGGTGCTCGCCTCGAGCAGGCCGTGGGTGAGGTACAGCGGGCCCGGCTCGTTGGCGTACACGCGCGTCTGCAGCGGGCCGTCCACGGGACGCGAGTCCTCGACGTAGCGCATGGCCTCCCAGGTGCGGCCAGCGGAGGAGGGTTTCTCGGCGGTGGCCTGGCCCCGGTGGGGCACGTCGAGCGGGCGCGTCGTGTCCGCGCGCACGGGGATGATGAGCTCCCTGGCGAGCTTCGCCTGGGCCAGCGGCTTGCCCGCCGCATCCTCGAAGGACATGCGCACCCACACCCAGGGCTGCTGCACGGCCACCACCTCGAGCACCGCCTGCCCGGAGAGGGCGCGCGCGCCTCCGTGCATCCCGGCCCCCTGGTTGGCGGAGAAGGAGTAGGTGACACGGTCGCCCACGCGGGCGTTCTGCCAGGATTGTGCACCCGTGGTCACCGGGGCGGGCTGCTGGGTCTGGGGATCGGTAGGGGATGGGCCGCTCGACTTCGTACTCTCGCAGCCCGGGAGGAAGGACAGCGCCGCGCTCAGCAGCGCGGCCAGGGAACGTGGGGAGTGGCGCATTTGCATGTGAGACTTGATACACCGGGAGTGTATCCACTCCCACTATTCGTTGGAGCCGCGCGCACATGCCTCCTTCCCTGTCCATCCGCCGCGTTGTCCTCTACAAGCATGGAGTTGGCTACTTCGAGCGCCGGGGAACGGTGAGCGGTAGCGACACGCTCCACTTCGACTTCAAGGCGCGGGACATGAACGACGTCCTCAAGTCGATGACGGTGTTGGATTTGTCGGGCGGCTCGGTGTCGGCGGTGAGCTACGACTCCACCAAGCCGCTGGAGCAGCTGCTGGAGGAGGCCACCATCCGGATACCGGAGTCGGGCAGCCTCACCGCGCTGCTGGGGCAGATCAAGGGCGCGCGGGTGCGCGTGCGGGTGGGCAAGGAGCAGCTGGTGGAGGGCGTCATCGTGGGGCTCGAGTCCCTGCCGGTGGTCGAGGGCAAGGCGGCGGTGCACCGGCCCTTCCTGTCGCTGCTGGTGGGCGCGTCGCTGCGCAGCTTCGACCTGCTGGACGTGGCGGAGCTGACCTTCCTGGACGACACCGTGCGCAAGGACCTCGAGTTCTACCTGGCCACGGTGCTGTCCTCGTACAAGAAGGACACCAAGCGGCTGTCGGTGCTCACCGCGGGCGAGGGCGAGCGCGAGCTGTTCGTCTCGTACGTGCTGGAAGCGCCGGTGTGGAAGACGAGCTACCGCATCCTGCTGGAGGCCGAGCGCCCGCCGCTGCTGCAGGGCTGGGCGGTGGTGGACAACACAGGGGACGAGGACTGGGTGGACGTGGACCTGGCGCTCATCGCGGGGCTGCCGGTGTCCTTCGTGCACGACCTGTACAACCCGCGCTACATGCGGCGGCCGGTGGTGGAGGTGCGCACCGAGGCGGCCGCGGCACCCGTCATCCCCGAGGAAGGGTACGGAGGGATGGAGGAGGAGGTGTTGGCCGAGGTGTCGGCGGACATGGCGATGGAGCCGCCCATGCCCTCGGCGCCCGCGCCCGCCGCCGCGCCCATGATGAAGACCTTCGGCGCGGTGGGGGGCAGGGGAGGGCCGAGCCGGCGCGAGGCCCTGGAGCGCAGCGCGGCGGTGAAGACGCTGACGAAGGAGGTGGGGGACCTCTTCGAGTACCGGGTGGACCATCCGGTGACGGTGCACCGCAACCAGAGTGCGTTGGTGCCCATCCTGCACCGGCCCTTCGAGGGCCGGCGGGTGCTGCTCTACAACCGCGCCACGCGCGAGAAGAACCCCATGGCGTGCATCGAGCTGAAGAACACCACGGGGCTGACGCTGGAGGGTGGGCCGGTGACGGTGACGGAGGGGGACACCTACGTGGGCGAGGCGATGCTCGACACGATGAAGCCGGACGACAAGCGCTTCGTGCCGTACGCGGTGGAGCTGGGGTGCGTGGTGTCGCAGGAGGACCGGACGGAGGAGGGGCCGGTGTTCCGGGCGGTGGTGAACCGCGGGGTGCTGCTGGTGGAGTTCTACCACCTGCGGAGCACGCTCTACACGGTGCGCAACAAGGCGAAGCGGGCGCAGACGCTATACCTGGAGCACCCGCGCACGGGCTGGGAGCTGAAGGACTCGCCGGAGCCCGCCGAGACGACGGACAACTTCTGGCGCTTCCAGGTGGAGCTGGCCGCGTCGGCCAGCGAGGAGCTCACCATCACCGAGCGCACGACGGGACAGCGCACCTGGTACTTCTCGAACACGGGGCTGGATGAGGTGCGCTTCTTCCTCGAGTCGGGCTACATCGACGAGCGGGTGGCCCAGGGTGTGCGCGAGGTCGTCGCCATCCGCGACCGCATGGCGGCACTGAGCCATCAGGAGCGGAAGTTGAACGACGAGCGGACGAAGCTCTTCAAGGACCAGGAGCGCATCCGGGCGAACATCGACTCGCTGAAGAGCGGGGCCTCGCAGCGCGAGCTCTCCGAGCGCTTCGTGACGAAGCTGAGCGAGCAGGAGGACCGGCTGGAGGCCATTGCCCGCGAGTTGGAGGGTGTGGAGCGCGAGAGGCGCGAGGCGCAGGAGGAGATGGACCGGAAGATCCAGGCGCTGGCCTTCACCGCGGACCTGGGCACGCCCACCACCGAGAAGAAGCCCAGGGGGCGCGGCAAGGACAAGTAGCTCGTCCAGGTCGATGTCTGGCGGCAGCCGGAGCGTGTGGGGAGCCCCGGCGTGAGGCTCCCTCCCACCGGGTCCCCGGCCACCGCCCCGTGAGCTACGGCGCCTTGTGGACCTCGGCGCCCGCAACCACCGTGAGCTTCACCTGCGCCTTCAGCAGCTCCGCCGGGGGCGCGTCCACCGGGTCCACCGAGAACGCCACGAAGTCCGCGTCCTGGCCCGGCTTCAGCCGGCCCCGCTCGTTCTCCGCGAACGCCGCGTACGCCGCTCCCACCGTGAAGCCCTCCAGGGCCTCCTCGCCGCTCAGCCGCTGCGTGGGATACCACCCGTTGGCGGGCTGGCCCTCCGCGTCCTGCCGCGTGCGCGCCGCGTACAGGCCCAGCAGCGGGTCCGGACGCTCCACCGGGAAGTCACTGCCGAACGCCAGCGGCGCCCCCGTCTCCTTCAGCTTCCTCCACGCGTACGCGCCTTTGATGCGCTCGGGCCCCACGCGCGTCTCCGCCCACGGCATGTCGCTCGTCGCGTGCGTGGGCTGCATGCTCGCGATGAAGCCGCTGTGGCCCAGCCGCGAGATATCCTCCAGCCGCAGCACCTGCGCGTGCTCCACCCGGTGGCGCCCTTCCATCGTCCCCGTGGCCTCCGCCGAGCGCAGCAGCGTGTCCAGCACCAGCGTGTTCGCCCTGTCTCCAATCGCGTGCGTGGCCACCTGGAAGCCGCGCGCCATGAAGGCCCGCACCCGTGCCTCGTACTCCTCGGGCGTCAGCAGCAGCAGGCCCCGGTGACTCGGCTCGTCGCTGTACGGCGCGTGCAGCGCCGCGCCCCGGCTCCCCAGCGCTCCGTCCAGGCTCAACTTCACCGCCCGCAGCGTCAGCATCCGGCCCCGGAAGAGGCCCTCGCGCAGGTACGTCTCGCGATCCGACCCCTGGCCGTCCGCCATCACGTAGAGGCGCAGCGGCAGCTTCCCCTCCTTGTCCCAGCGCTGCATCAGCCGGAAGGTGCGCAGGTCCATGCCCGCGTCGTGCACCCCCGTCAGTCCCACCTCCGCGCAGCGCGCGAGCGCCGCGGCCAGCTGCGCCTCCAACTGCTCGTCCGTGGGCGGCGGCAGCACCGCCGCCACCAGGTTCATCGCGTTGTCCACCAGGATGCCCGTGGGCTCACCGTCCGGGCCCCGGAGGATGCGCCCACCCGCCGGGTCCGGCGTGTCCTTGTCTATCTTCGCCCGCCGGAGCGCCTCGCCGTTCACCCACAACGCGTGACCGTCGATGCGCTCCAACGCCACGGGCGTCTTCGGCAGCTTCGCGTCCAGCTCGGCGCGGCCGGGGAAGCTCTTCTCCGGCCAGTCGTTCTGGTCCCACCCGCTGCCGATCAGCCAGTCTCCCTGCCACGCCGTGGCGGGCGCGGCGGCCACGCGCGAGATGATCTCCTCGCGCGAGGCCGTGCCGTCCAGCCGCACCCCGGCCAGGGAGCGGCCGAGGCCCGCCAGGTGCCCGTGCGCGTCGGTGAGGCCGGGCACCACCGTCGCGTCCCCGAGGTCCACCACCCGCGCGTCCCCTCCGGCCGAGGCGAGCACCTCGGCCTTCGTGCCCACGGCGAGCACCATGCCCGCGCGCACGGAGAGCGCTTCGGCGATCGGCCGCTCCGCATCGAGCGTCCGCACACGCCGCGCCACATAGACGGTGGTGGTGGAAGAGGAGGGGGCCTGCTGCATCTCCGGAGCACGCCGGGCACAACCGGCCGCGCACACCAGGAGGAGCATCGAGCCAAGGAGCGACTTCAAGCCGTGCATCGCACACCCTTCGAAGAGCCCCGGGGACGGGGTCGGTGGGCGTTGCACTCTGGCGCACTCGGGCGCGAGTGGGAATGCGTGGGGTCAGCGCTTCACGGGTTCGGCCAACCCCTTTCGCACCGCGTCATCCAGCAGGGCCTGGACCTTCTTGTCCGCCTCCCGGCTGTGCGCCTCCATCTGCCGGCCGAGCTCCTCCATCTGCCGGCCGAGCTCCTCCATCGGCCTGGTGAACTGCTTCATCGGCTCGCTGAGCTTCTCCATCTCATCGCCCAGGGCCTCCATCTGCCGGCTGTACTCCTCCATCTGCCGGTCGAGGGCCTCCTGCTCGCGCTCCAGCTGTTCCTCCTGGCGCTCGTGCTCCGGGGACTCCTTTCCGTCCGTCCGCGCCTGACGGGCCCGAGCCAGGGCGAGCTCGGCAATCTTGAGCCCGATCTCTCCCATCTTGCCGCCAAGCTCGCCCTGCTTCGCGCCGAGCGCGGCCTGCTTCGCGCCGAGCGCGGCTTGCTTCTCGCCGACCTCGGCCTGCTTCTCGCCGAGCGCTTCCATCTGCTCGCCGAGCTTCGCCTGCTTCTCACCGAGTTCCCTCTGGGGCTCGAAGGCGGCCCCGATGGCCGCGAGCGTCTGGGGATCCCGGATGACGTACTCCCGCCCGCCGCGGCGCACGTAGGCGAGGGGCTTTCCGTCGGCGCCCGCCAGGGCCTTCGCGGTCCGCAGGTCCTCCATCGAGCCCGACATCGTCGCCGAGTCGTTGGAGTGCAGGAGGACATAGGTGTCCTTCAGGGTCGTGGACGGCGCCTGGGCCAGCGCGAGCACGGGGGTGGAGGCCTCCGGCTCCCGGGCCACCACCTGGATGGGGACGAGTGCCACCAGCGCGAGCCCTCCCAGGGCCCAGCGGATCCAGCGAGGGCGCTGCATCGAATCGGTCGCGGCGTGTTCAAGCATGGCGATTCTCCGTTTCAGGGCTGCGAGATGGGATGAGGCACCGGGCATCGCCGCGGCAGCCGGAGCGCGGGCGACACCAAAGACGAGCAGGAGCCGCCCGTACTCGTGGGGCTCGGCCCCGGTGGCCTGGAGCGCGGCGGCATCGCAGGCCTCCTCGCGGGCGAGCGCGTACTCGCGGCACGCCCGGCGGACGAGGGGGTGGAAGAAGAACAACGCCTGTGCGAGCGCCGGCACCCAGCCGAGCCACAGGTCCCCGCGCCGCACATGGGCCAGCTCGTGCGCCAGGGCCATGCGCTGCTCCTGGGGCGACAGCTTCTCCAGCGCCGCTCTCGGCAGGATGATCTCGGGGCGCAGCAGGCCGAGCGCCAGGGGACTCGGGGCGTGCTCGGAGACGCGCAGCCGGGGAATGCGCGCGAGGCCCAGCTCCCGCCCGAGCGCCGCCGCGGCCTGATGGAGCGTGGCGTCCTCGAGCGGCCGTGCCTCGCGCCGGATGCGGCGCAGCTGCGCGAGGCTCCGGAGCAGCGCCCAGCCCTGCCAGGCCAGGCCGCCGAGCCACGCGAGCAACACTCCCAGCACCACCCCGTGCGTGCCGGTGCGCTCCGGCGAGGGCTCCACGAGCGGGGCCTCGCCGTCCATCCTCATGGCCTCCAGCGCGGTGTCCGGGTGGGCCGGAGCCGTGTCCACCTTCACCCCGGCCGCCGGGGGCGATTCGGGGGCTGGCAGCAATGGCAGACGCACCAGGCCCGGCGCGCACAGGCCCACCAGGCACTTGAGTCCCACGAGCCACCACAACGCGGCCCGCGCGGACGAGGGCAGCCTCGGCAGCGCCCGCGTGAGCGCCCACACCGTGAGCGCCCACAGCGCTCCCTGCCACGTCACCCGCCACAGCACCGCGAGTCCCTGCTCCGCCACCGCGTGCATGTCCATGGCGCTCATTCCTCCCCCTCCTTCTTGGACTTGAGCCGGGCGACGGCCTCCTCCAGCTGGCGCAGCTCGTCGTCGCTCACCTCTTCGGCCTGGGACAGCCACGTGGCGAAGGGCGACAGCGAGCCCGCCAGCGACTTCTTCACGAAGTCCCCCACCACGCCCCGCAGCAGCTCCGCCAGCGGCACGCTCGAGCTGTACTGGTAGACGCCCTCCACCTTGCGCCGCGTCAGGTGCCCCTTGCTCCTCAGCCGCTCCATCACCGTGAGGATGGTGGAGCGCGCCAGGCCCTGTGGCTCGCCGAACCGCTCCGCCACCTCTCCCACGGTGACGGGGCCGTGCTCCGCCACCCAGCGCAGCACCACCAACTCCTGGTCTCCCACCGGCTTCTTCATTCCGTCCACCCGCGTGACTACAAGTGTCGTCACGAAGCAAGGTAAGCCCTGACTACGGTTGTAGTCAACAGGGGAGGGGAGGAGAGCGGACGTTCGTCTCCCCGCGAGCCATCGGGGTGTGATTTGGATAGAGTCCCGGCCCCGCCGTGTCCTCTCCCTCCTCAGATCCCCTCGTCTCCGCCGCCAGCCCGGGCGAAGTATCCGTGACGTCCGAGGCCGCCGCGCGCGCCAGCCGGATCCTCACCGGCTTCGCCGCCGCGATGTGTGCGGTGTTCCTGGCCTCCGGTCCGCTGTCGACCGTGAATCCCCAGCTGGGCGCCCCGCGCAACTGGCAGTACCTGCTCTACCCGCTGTTCCTGGGGCTGCTCGCCGGCTACAGGGCCCTGGGTGGACTCGCCGAGGCCCGGCTCTCCCGCGCGTGGCGCAACGCCCTGCTCGCGAGCGCCCTCGTGTGGTGCCTCGTCTGCCAGGTGTGGAAGTACCGCTCCTTCGCCATCAACGGCGTGGACTTCAGCATCTTCGATTGGATGCTCTTCAGCACGAACCATGGGCGGTTCATGTACTCGCCCATCTACGATGTGAATCACTTCGGCGTTCACCCCTCGTACGTGCTGCTGCCCTTCGTCCCGCTGCACCGCCTCTGGGAGAGCGCGCTGCTGCTGTGCATCACCACCGCCTTCGTGGTGTGGGCCTCGCTCATCCCCCTGTGGCGGCTCGCGATGCGGCTGGTGGGCAGCGAGGCCATCGCCCTGCTCGCCGGCCTGGCCTTCCTCACCAGCCCGTGGGTGGGCGTGCTGCTCGACGGTGGCTTCCGCCCCGAGGTCTTCTATCCGGTGTTCGGCCTCACCCTGGCGCTGGGCTGGGTGGAGCAGCGGCCCGCGGTATGGATTCCGGCCCTGGTGGGCTTCCTCGGTATCAAGGAGGACGCCTCCTTCCATGCCTCCGCGCTCGCGTTGGGGACGCTGGTGTTCGACCGGAAGCGGTGGCGCCCGGCGCTCGCGGTGCTGGCCGTGAGCGTGGTGCTGTTCATCGTCAACACGCGCATCGTCCAGCCGTGGGCGCTCGGGCAGACGGGCAAGTTGCGGCCGGGCTACCTCGGCTTCTGGGGGCAGTACGGCAACTCGCTGCCGGAGATCGTCCTCAACATGCTCCGCTCGCCGTGGCAGGTGATGCGCGACGTCTTCACCTCCGGCTGGTACCGCATGTTCATCCCGGCGCTGCTGCTGCCGCTGTTCTCGCGCCAGCCGCTGGTGGCGATGCTGCCCACGCTCTTCATCCTGGGGAGCGCGTCGTACCACCAGATGCACGAGTTCCGGACGTACTACCCCGTGACGCTCCTGCCCTTCTTCTTCTGGGGGCTGCTGGAGGCGTACCGCAACCTGGAGCGGTGGCTGCCGGCCCCGCGCAGGCTGGTGCTGTGCGCGGTGGCCCTGCTGTCCTTTCCCTTGTGGGGCGGCGCGTACGTGCGCTTCGGTCCGCCCCGGACACGGGAGCTGAGCGCGCTGGAGAGCGCGGCCGCGAAGCTGGGGGCGGAGGCGCCCGAGGTGTTCTACGCGCAGACCGTGCTCTTTCCGCACCTGCCCTATCGGCTCTACCCGCTGCCGCTCGTCGTGCACGAGAGCTTCACGCGGCCGGGCGCGGTGGTGCTGATCAACCCGGAGCTGGACACCTACCCGTTCCCCCGCGAGGAGATGCGGGAGATGGTGGCGAACGCGGAGCGGCGCGGCGAGGTGGAGCACCTGGACGAGGGCTTCCTCCTGCTGCGCCCGCGGTAGCCCGGGCCCGCGCGAGCACCCTCAGCTGCGATCGTGCTCGCGCGCGCGCTCGAGCACCAGCGGCGTCCAGCTGGCGCCGAGCCGGAGGCGGGGCACGGTGACGCTGCCGTCCGGGCCCGCGGTGACGGTGCCGCTGGCCCCGCCGAAGCTCCAGTGGATGCGCTCGCCCGGCAGGCACCGGAAGCGCTGCGCGCGCCGGGGCGTCACGTCCACCACGGGCTTGTCGGAGACGCCGGGGCCCACCGCCGCGCGCAGCGGCAGCTCGAAGCGCGCGTGCGTGTCCACCAGCCGCTTGCTGTCCCAGCGCAGCGCGCGGTTGAGCATTCCCGCCACGTCTCCATCCCAGCCCGTGTCGCCGGGCACCTTCGGGTCTCCCGCGTAGCCGGAGTCGTTGCGCCAGGGCTGGCTCCAGTTGCCACCGCTGCCCGGGTTCCCGTCCCACGAGGAGTGGCTGAAGGCGGGGAAGGCCAGGTTCCTCCGGAGGAAGGTGTCGGCGTCCGTGAGGGGGCTCCAGCCGTTGTCCCACCAGCGCGGGCCCAGCCACGGATCGGGCTCCACGTGCCCGCCCTCGTCCCAGACGGCGACGTGGCCGACGTGCCGTGCCTGAAGCATCTCGTAGAAGGAGGCGCCCGTGAGCGAGCTGGGCCTCACCACGGAGCCGAAGTGGATGATGGGATCGTCCTTGCCGTGCTGCAGGAGGAGGAACTGCGAGCGCGCCTCGGGCTCGTCGCGCAGGGCGCGCGTCAGGTCCAGGCGGCTCCACACGCCCAGGCCGTCCGCGTCCGGCACCTCCTCCTCGGGCATGCCCCAGAGGGAGGAGAGCTGCGCCAGCCGCCAGGGACGGTGCGCCCGCGCCACGGGCTGTGCGTGCCGGGCACTCACCCCCGCGAAGTGCCGCGCGTTGAGCAGCCCGAGCGCCAGCGCACCCGCTCCGCCCATGGAGTCTCCCTCCAGGAAGACGCGCTCTGCATCCGCTCCGGCGTAGCGGCGCAGCACCCACTCCATCAGCGCCAGCACCCGGCGCGCGGTGTACGGCGGTACGGCTCCCTCCAGGGCGGGTCCCCGGGGCAGGCGCTCGGAGTAGCCCCACCAGTACGTGAGGTCGGGGTCACTCGGCTCGATGATGAAGCGGTTCGGGGAGAGCTGGGGCGAGGGCGGCCAGTTGCCCACGCCGTGCAGGCGCACCGTCACCGGCATGGGGTAGGCGGCCGAGGCGGCGAGCGGCACCGTCACCACCGCGGGGAAGGTGCGCCCCGCGTAGCCAGGGCTGTCCAGCCACGTGTCCGTGGGCTGCTCCAGCGTGAGGCGCAGGACTCCGGCCTGCTCCTCCTGGTGGACGATGCGCGGCTCGGGCGGGCGCACCGTGTCGGTCACCGTGAGCGTCATCTTCGCCTGGGTGGTGCTCCGCCCGTCCGTGGCGGTGAAGGTGACGTCCTGGTGCCAGCCGCCCTGGATGAAGTCCGGCCGGAAGGTGAGCATGCGAGCGGGCTCGTCCCAGTGCGCTCCGGGCGGCAGCCCGTCCACGAAGACGCGCGCCGGCCCCTGTCCACCCTCCACCCGCACGGTGACCCGCAGCTCCTCCTCCTCGTTCACGGACTGGACGGGAGGAACATGCAGCGTGAGGGCCGTGGGGCCGGTGGGCAGCATGGGTTCCACCTCGGATTGCGCCGAGGCGGACCGGGGCGAGCCCCCCAGCAGCAGGGTGAGCAACACCAGGACCATCGCCAAGCGCCGCGGATTGCAAGACCAGACCATCCCCACCCAACGCATCGTGCAACACCCTCTGGGGCGGCTCCCGAGGAGAGCGTGTCTCCCGAGCCGCGTGACGAAGCCCTGCCGTGCCTTTCAGCAAACCGCATGCCTCTGACGTGCTCGCGAACCGACGGGCCGAGGCGGCTGTTCCCGACGGCTCCCTCCGTCCTTCAGGGGTGGTCCGGGTGCAGCCGGTGCCTCCACCCGGTGCGCCGGGAAGTGAGATCCCGGTTCTCGAAGAGCTTCACCAGCACGAGCCCCGCGACGAAGCCTCCCACGTGAGCCCACACCGCCACCCCGCTGCCGCCCGCGGCGTCGATTTGATTGAGCTGGGGCAGGCCGGTGATGACTTGGAGGCCAAACCAGTACAGGAGCACCACCCAGGCGGGCAGGGGGATGATGCGGATGATGATGATGAAGATGAAGAGCATGTTCACCCGCACGCGCGGGTAGAGGATGAGGTAGGCGCCCATCACCCCGGAGATGGCGCCCGAGGCGCCCACCATGGGGACGGGAGAGGCGGGGTCCACCACCACCTGCGCCGCCGCCGCCGCCAGGCCGCACACCACGTAGAAGACGAGGAAGCGCAGCCGGCCCATGCTGTCCTCGACGTTGTTGCCGAACACCCAGAAGAAGAGGCAGTTGCCCAGGATGTGACCCCAGCTCCCGTGGAGGAACATGGAGGTGACGGGAGTGAAGCGGTTGATGGGCTCCTGGTCGATGACACAGGCCAGTCCATCCCCGAGGGGCACGGCGAAGCCCACCCGGGCCAGCCCGGTGAGCTCACCCGGGACGAGCCCGAGGTTGCACACGCTGGAGGCCAGGGCGAGGGCATTCAGCCCGGCGCCCTGCACGAAGACCCAGGTGGCGCCGATGGCACCGAGCAACAGCCAGGTGACGATCGGAGCGCGGAGTGTGGGGTTGTCGTCGCTGATGGGAATCATCGAGGGGCACCATCATGTCCACGATGTCGGGGGGGAGCACGGATTTTGGCGGGCGTGTATGGCGGCCGACGTCCTGTCCCGGGGTCCGCTTCCTCCCAGGGAGGAGCGGACCTAGCTGTTGCGCATGGAATCCATCATGCCCCGCCTCGTTTCGCTGCCCGGCCTGCGTGTGCAGGTCCTGGAAGCCGGTCCCGCCGACGGGCCGCTCGTGCTGCTCCTCCATGGCTTCCCCGAATCGTCGGAGAGCTGGCGCGAGGTGCTCCCCCGGCTGGCCGATGCCGGCTTCCATGCCGTCGCGCCGGACCTGCGCGGCTATGGCGGTACGGACCGGCCCGAGGGGGGTTACGACCTCGACACGTTGGCGAACGATGTCGTGCAGCTGGCACGGCACCTCCAGCCGGGGCGGCCCGTGCACCTGGTGGGGCACGACTGGGGCGGGCTGATCGCCTACCACGTGGCCGCCATGCACCCGGAGGTGGTGGAGCGGCTGGCCGTCATCAACGCTCCGCACCCGAGCAAGATGGCGCGGCACCTGTTGAATCCCGCGCAGCTCGCGCGCTCCTGGTACGTGTTCGCCTTCCAGATTCCCTATCTGCCCGAGCGCCTGCTCTCCGCGCGAGGGGGCGCTCTGGTACCGCGCCTCATCCGCAGGGCGATGGTGGATCCGTCGCGCGTGCCCCTGGGACGGCTGGCGGAGTACGAGGCCAACTTCTCACAGACCGGGGCGGCGCGCGCGGCCATCGCCTACTACCGCGAGCTGTTCCGCCGCAATTTTACCCCGCGAGGCCTGCGCCAGATGAGGAACTACCCGCGCATCCGCGCGCCCTTCCTGCTCATCTGGGGTGACCGGGACGTCGCGTTGAGCAAGGCATTCACAAGGGGGCTGGAGCCGTACTTCGAACAGCCGCCCGCCGTGCAGCACCTGCCCGAGGAGGGACACTTCGTGCCGCTGGAGGCACCGGAGAAGGTGGCGGCGCTCCTCATCGAGCACTTCACCGTGAGCCGTCCCGAGGAGGCCTGGGGCGTGTCCGCCGACTCAGGGGCGGAAGCGTACGAGGAGAGCCCGCCGCCTCCGGCGTGAAGAATCCTGGCTCGAGCGCGCCGGCCTTGCTCGTGAATCGCGGACTCCGCGATGGAGACTCACGGCCTGGTCCGAGCGTCCCCTGCCAGTATGCTTCCATCCGTGAGATCGACCCTTCTCCCTCGAAGGCCCTTCCTGCATGGGGGCGAACATCCATCCGGCCCGGTCCGTCTGCTCCTGGTAGCACTGGTACTGGTGGCCGGGTGTGCCACGGACCATCCGCGTGGGAGTTCGTTGAGTGGCTTTGGTGTGCACTCACTGCCTGCCTCGTTCGGGCCGAACCCATTGGCCCTCTCCTCCACGCGGGGGGAGGTGTCAGGAGGAGCGGGTGGTTTCCCCGGGGAGAAGGCCGAAGCCCTTCAACTCGTGCGGGGTGCGAGTTGCCTGAAGGAGGAGGCGCGGCCCCCAGGCTGGCCTTTGCTGTCATCCGGCCAGGAGGTGCTCGCCCCCTTTCTGGCGTGCACCTCGCCAGCTGAATTCATCGCGTTGCAGCACGGGTTGGATATGGCCCGGGTGGTGGAAGGATTGGATGGCTGGTCCGCCGTCCGGCTCGGCTCCCTGGGTCCTCTGCGCGAGGGCGCCGATGTCCTCAACCGCAAACGCGCCGCATTCCTCGTCACCGCCACCCGGGAGTACGGTGCCGCCAGGGCCGAGTTGTTCGCCCTTTTCATCATCCACTCGGCGTTCACCGATGATTTGCACCATGTGCTCCTCCTGCTCGCCCGCGACAAACACCTCGCTGAAACCCTCGGGCGGATGGCTGCCGTTGACGAGGCGCTGAGGCAGAGGGGCCTGAACCTCGTGGACTACAAGGACCGCCCCGAGAGCCTGGGCGACGTTGCCCGGGGTTTGGCCAGCGCCGCCAACGAGGCCCTTTCCACCAGCGAGCTGCGCCGGGGTGCCCTGGCCATGAAGTACGACACGCAGCGCGGGCAACTGCCCCCGCTCTACCAGCAGGCTCTCGACGAGGTGGAGCGGGCGGAGTTCGCGAGAACCCTCTCACCGGAAAGCGTGGCCCTGGGGAGCCTCGATGCGCTGACCTTTGGTGTACCGGTGGGCTTCTTCAACCTGGTGGCTGGCACGTGTCATGGGGTGTACTCGCTATCCCAGGGCCATTACGAGCAGGCCACTCGCGAGCTGTCGGCCGCGACGGTGCTGGTGGCCTTGTACGCTGGCGGTAGGGGCGTGCGTTATCTCTCCGAGGGCAAGGGGTTCGGATGGGGACGGGTAGGGCAATTCCAGGTGCCGGAACTGGGATTCGAGGGCCTGACCGAGGTAGCGGCGCGACTGTGGATGCGGCTGGGGGGGAACGGCATTCGTCAGTTGGCCAGGTACATCCAGGCCAGCCGGGAGGCGGCCCTGTTGGTTCACGAAGGGGGCGAGGCTGGGGCCGTGGCCCTCTACGAAACTCGGGGCAATGTGTCGAGGGCCCATGTGTGGTTGTCGGAGGCGAAGTCCGAGCGGGCGGGCCACGTTCCGATAACCGAAACTCCCATCCGGAACGCTCATCTGGCGGGAAGGAAGCATCCAGTTACCGACGTTCCGTTCGATGCCGACGGCTATCCCGACTTCAGAGCTGCCGGGGTCGTTGAGGTCGAGGTGAAGATTTCATTCACCGGCTCTCGGGTCAGGGATTTCGCCGCCGCGAACAAGGCCGCGGGGCTCAGGGAAACGCCCAAGGGGATGACCTGGCATCACCACCAGGACGGAACGACTCTGCAACTCGTCCCTACGGGAATCCACGCAAGGACGGGACACACCGGTGGTTTCTCGGGAGGTCAATGATGGGTGCCTTGCCAAGAACACGCGAGGGGGGGCCTCCTCTCGTCGAGGAAGACGTCAGATCCTTCGAGGAGCAGCATGGCCTTGCCCTTCCTGCCTCCTACAGGGAGTTCTTGTTGGCCACCAATGGCGGGCGCCCTGAGCGGGATCTGCTGACGATCAGTGGTTTCGAGGGCGGTTCACGTGGTCGAATCCACGTGTTCTTTGGATTGAATGACCCTGTTGAATCCTGCAATCTGGATTGGAACCTGGATGTCTTCGGGGACCGCATCCCCGCGGGTCTGGTTCCCATTGCAACAACAGAGGGCGTCGACAAGATCTGCTTGTCAGCCGTGGGGGAGCGCGCAGGAGCGATCTTCTACTGGGATGGACATGCTCGTGCAGGTGAGCGCAGCCTCTACTTCCTGGCCGATGACTTTGCCTCGTTCCTGTCATCGCTTGACGCGGATGAGCTTTCGCCACGGATGCCGGAGTCCTGAGCCCACCATTCAGTCGAAATTGAAGTCGGAGCCCGAGTCGGAGTCGGAGCCGAAATCGAAGTCGAAGTAGCCGTCGGAGCCGCCCGCATGACCCGAATCGGAGTCCCGGTTGGCGGAGCGCCTCTCGGCCTCCGTCGTGTGGGGCTTGGGCGTGCAGTCCCGGCAGGCGAGCCCGCCGCGCAGCGCATTGCCTTCGCTGTACGGAAAGCGCAGGCCACACCTCACACACTCGAAGCCTTGCGGCCGTGCCGCGGTGGAGGTCTCCTTCCGCTGCTCGGGCCCCGCTTTCTTCCACGGATGCCCGTCCCGAGGTGTCATCGAGACGTGACCCCTGGCGAACTCCTCGAGCTCCTCCTCGTCGAGGTAGATGCCACGGCACGCGGTGCACACCTCCACGGGAATCGCTCCGGGTAGCAGCGCGGGCTCCATCGAGATGCGGCAGAACGCGCAACGGCGGGAGGTGTGCCCCCCCATCAGCTCCAGCTCCGCCTTGCGTCCCGCCACGCGGGTGAGCTCGCCGAAGTCGAACCACATCCCTCCGCACTTCGGGCAGCAGTCGATCTCCACGCCCTTCGCCAGGAAGGGCTCCATCGCCGTCTCACATCCAGGGCAGAACTTCGATGAGGGCGCCATCGCCCGCCGACGGTAGCACGCGCGAGGGTCTCACTCCTTCAAACCGTCCACGATGTGCCACTCCTCCACGTGCACGTCCTCCTCCCCGGTGAGGGGGTCGAACGCGAGCCCTCCCGAGACGCCCTCCACCTTCACGGACAGGCCTCGCTGGAGGTCGCCTCGCGTGGTGGAGAAATCCAACGGTCCGAGCGTCGCCGGAACCCCGGAGAGTAGCCGGGACATGCCCTGGGCGAGCTGGGGACCCGTGAGGGGCGGCTCTCCCGAGGGGCCCGCACTGGCGACGGCGGCGAGCGCCGTGCAGTAGAGCGCGTCATGGGCTCGCGCGGAGGCCGCCGCCGCGTCCGGCTCCCCCTGGAAGCGCAGCCGGTAGCGCCAGCGGAAGCCCTCGACGGCCTCGGGCGCTGGCGGGCGCACGAAGGCACCGGAGACTCCCTTCAGCCGGGGCTCGCCCCGCACGGCCTCCAGGAGTCGCGCTTCGCGGCCGACTCCCAGGAAGAACAGCCGGGAACGGGCCAACGCCTCGTGTGTACCGAGCGACCGCACCACCTGGACCGCCTCGTCGGCGGAGGCCACCACCACCACCACCGCATCCGGTGCGAAGGCATCGGCCTGGTCCAGCACCTCGTCGAGTCCGGGTCCTCGCGAGAACCCGAACGACTTCAGCTCCCGTCCGGAGGCATTCGCGGTGAAGCCCGCGCGGAACCCCTCCGCCAGCCTCTCCGCTTCGGGACCCCCGGCTCCCAGCAGCGCCACCTTCTGGAGCCCCGCTTCGTCCGCCACGAGGCGGGCGACCCTCTCTCCCACCCGTGCCTCGCTCGGCGCGGTGCTCCACACGAGCCCGCTGTCCGGCAGCGCCGCGACCTCGGACGACGAGGCGTCCAGACCGAACACCATCATGGAGGCGGGAATCGCCTTCTCCGCGACGGCCAGCGTCTCCTCGACGCCCACCGTGAAGAGGGCCACCACGCCACGGGAGGCCAGGTACCCGGCCTCGGCGGCGGCCCGGGCCGCGTCTCCGTGCGTGTCACAGACCCGCAGGTTGAACCCCGCGGGCCCGAGCCCTCCCTGGCCGTTCACCTCCTCGAGCGCGAGCTGCAATGTCTGCCGCAGCGTCTCGCCCGACGCGAGGGGATGGCCCTCCGCGTCGCTCAGGGGCAGCAGTGCTCCCAGGCGCGGGGCGCGCGGATCCTTCGCATCCCCCAGCAGCAGCCGGCAGTCGGGCTGGAAGGGATCCGGATCCGTCACGCAGAACATCTCCGGCTGGAAGCACACCATGTTGTCGCCGAGCGACTTGCAGTCACGGTCCTCCTCGCACTCCTGGAAGCCGCCGGACATGACACTGCATCCGGCCTGCAGGGAGGCGAGGAGGGCGGCGAGCACCCTCCGTCGTTGGAACACGAGCGTCCTCATCAGCGGGTGTACACGTTGCCGGTGAGGGTGCCCGTTCCGCTCTTGTGAGCGAGGTCCAGGTCGATGGCGTTGACCCTCAAGCCGGTGCCATTCACCAGCGTGAAGGTGGTGGTGTCACCGCTCGTCAGGTCGCCCTCGTTGACTACGATGTCGCCCGTGGTGGAGAGCGTGGCCCCACCGCGGATCTCCAGGTTGTCGAAGACGTAGGCGGGCAGGTACGAGCCGTTCTTCACCGCGACGTCGGTGAGCGGACGGCCCGCCAGCTTCGCCACGTCGAGCACGAACTCCGTCTTCGTGTTCGACAGGATGGGCAGCATCACGTCATCGCGCAGGTTGCCGTCCAGCGCATCCGTCGTGTCTGGCTTCAGGAGCAGCCCCACGTAGGCGTCGGGCGTCATGTCCAGCACGAGGTTGATGATGCTGTCGTCCGTCACCGCGTCGATCATCCCCCGGGTGGGGAAGTCCACCATCTCCGTGGTGGCGGTGCGGCCCTGGTTGTCCACGATGAGGTCTCCCTCTCCCTCCGTCTGCGCCGTGGTCTCGAGGTACACCGTGCCGGCTGCGCCGTGCTGCGGCGTGGTACCGCTGCCCGCACCGCCACTGGCGAGGACGTGAGCGAACAGGTTGCTCCCGGCGAAGTGGCTCTCCCGTCCGCTCGGGCCGAGCCCGGTGATGGCGATACGGCCGCCACCGCCACCGCCGCTGTTGGCGTTGCCGCTGTCTCCACCCGTGGCGGAGATGTCACCGACACCCGTCAGCCGCGTCGTCCGGATGGCGATGGCGCCACCGCTGCCGCCGCCATTGGCACCGCTGGCGGCATCCGCGCCATCGGCGAGGAGCTTGCCATCCAGCGTGAGCACGCTGCCAGCGGGCAGGTGGATGCGCACCCGGCCACCACCGCGTGCTCCGCCCGTACCGGCGCCGAAGCCCGGCGAGGTCGGATGGGCGTAGTGGCCGCTCACCCCGTAGGTGCTGCCGCCACCCCGGCCTCCGTACGAGCCGCCCATGGCCGAGGCCTGCGTCCCGGCGGTGGGCGTCTGCCATTCGTAGCCCTGGCCCGACACGTCGATCTTCGCACCCGTGTCCAGGTAGAGCTGCGCCATCCCCTCGAAGCCGAGGCCCTCGGGGTCCCTGTCCGCGAACTGCTTCACCGTCACGCCCTGGCCGATGCGCAGCGTGGTGGGCGCACTGATCTTCCGGGCGCTCACCGTCCCCGTGCCACTCATGGCGATGGTGCCGCCACTGCTGATGATCGGAGCGGACAGCGTGGTGCCCGCCAGCGAGATGAGGTCGGAGGCGGCGAGGCTCGACGCCGACACGTTGCTGTTGGCGATGCGGATTTCCTGGCCCGCCACGTCACCCAGCGCGCCGGTGGCGCCCACCACGTGCAGCATCTGCGGCACCGTCATGTGGCCGCCCGGCTTCACGTTGCCAATGGTGCCCTCGTAGACGACGCGGTCCACGTTGGCCAGCTCCAGGTAGCGCGCGTTGACGGCGCCACCCAGTCGCAGCGTGAGCGAGTCTCCGCTGGCGCGGTCGCCGCCGTGCACGAGGATGTCGCCCGCCGTCTCGAGCTGGGCCCCGCCCCGCACCTCCAGGTTGTCGAACACGAACACCGCCCGGAGGGTACGGCCCGGCGCCGTGAGCGGACGCGGATCGCCGTCCACCAGGAATTGCGTCTCGGAGTTCGTCTTCAGCGGGAGGAACGTGTCGTCCGTGAGGGTCGCCGTGCCGTTCTGCGCGGTGTCGGGGTTCACCAGGTAGCCGGAGTAGAGGCCCGGCACCATCGTGAGCCGCGAGTTCTCCAGCCGGTCGGCGCCCACCACCTCGATGCTCGTCTCCGGCAGCGTGGGCAGCGGCGTGGAGGCGACGGTGCCACGGTTGTTGACGATGAGGTCACCCCAGGTCTGCGTGTTGGACTTGAGGAAGACGGTGCCCGCGCCGCCCGGTTTCGTGGCGTGGGTGCCTCCGTGGGCCGTCACCTTCGAGTAGAGGCCGGTCTCGGCGAAGCTGCCCGTCAGACCGTTGGGCGCGAAGCCCACGAGCGCGATACGGCCGCCACCACCACTGCCGTAGTTGGCGTGGGTCGCCCGGCCACCGTTGGCGGAGATGGTGCCCGTGCCGCCCAGGGCCGCCGTCTCCACGTAGATGCCGCCGCCGGAGCCACCGCCGTACTCGTGGGTGACACCGTCGGACCGCAGCTCGCCATCCAGGGTGACGACGCCACCCATGGCCATGCGGATGCGGACCAGACCGCCGCCGCGCACCTTGGTGGTGGTGGTGAGGTAACCGCCGCTGCCCAGCTCGTTGGGCGTGGCGTAGTGGCCATAGGTGTTGAGCCTGGTCGCATCCGCTCCACCCGCGAGGCCGCCATACGAGCCACCCCCGCCGTTGACCCAGCCGTCCATCAGGCCCGGACGCGTCTGCTCATAGCCCTTGCCGCTCACGTCGATCCTGCTGTTGGCCTGCACGAAGAGCCGGCTGGCACCGTCGATGGAGAGGCCCGCCTCGTCCCCGTCCTTGTGGTTGACGGTCGCGTTGCCCTGGATGGCGATGTCCGCGCTGAAGAGGCGCCGGGCGGTCACGGTGCCACCGTCGATGACGAGGCTGTTACCGCCGCGCGCCGTGTTCACCGTCACCGTGCTGCCCAGCAGCTTGAGCGTCTTGCCCGCGGTGAGGTTCGCGTCCGCGCCGAAGGTCAGGGTGCTGCCCTCGACGTGGACGGACTCGCTGGCGTCGAGCGACTGGGTGAGGGTGCCGGTCGCGCTCATGAAGCGCACGTCGGCCACGCCCTTCACCGCGTTCATCCTGCCGAACCCGTTGCGCACCACCATGCGCTGGACGCCCAGCAGCTCCAGCGTGTGGCCGTTGACCGCGCCCGTGGTGACGTACGTGGAGGTGTCGCCGCTGGAGCGGTCGCCCTCCTTCACCAGGATGTCGCCCGTGGTGTTGAGCTGGGCCCCGCCGCGCACCTCCAGGTTGTCGAACACGTACACCGCGCGCGCCCGGTCTCCCACGTGGGCGACCGATCGCAGATCCCCCTCGACGATGACGTCCGTCGCCGTGTTGGAGGCGATGCGGAAGAAGGTGTCGTCGCTCAGCGTGGGCGTGGCGTTCTGCGCCACGTCCGGGTTCACCAGGTAGCCCTTGTACAGGTCGGTCACCAGGTGCAGCCGCGAGTCGATGAACCGGTCCGCCTGGACGAACTCGACGCTCATGTCCGGCACGCCCGGCAGCGGCGTGGGAGCAACGGTGCCGTTGTTGTCCACGAGGAGGTCACCGTTCGTCTGCGTGCTGGACTTGAGGAAGACGGTGCCCGCGCCGCCCGGCTTCGTGGCGTGCGTGCCACCGTAGGCCAGGACGTTCGCGTACAGGCCCGTCTCGGCGAAGCTGCCCGTGAGGCCGTTGGACGCGAAGCCCACGAGGGCGATGCGGCCACCGCCACCGCTGCCGTAGTTGGCGTGGGTCGCCAGACCTCCTCGGGCGGAGATGGAGCCGGTGCCACCCAGGGTCTCCGTCTCCACGTAGATGCCGCCGCCGGAGCCGCCGCCGTAGTCGTAGGTGGTACCGTCGGACTTGATCGCGCCGTTGAGGGTGATGGCACCGCCGGGGGCCATGCGGATGCGCACCAGACCGCCACCCCGGCTCCGGGTGTTACCGGCCAGGTAGCCGCCGCTGCCCAGCTCGTTGGGCGAGGCATAGTGGCCGTAGGTCGGGTTGGCCGGGGACGTGAAGCCGCCCCCGAGGCCGCCGTACGAGCCGCCCGCGCCGCTGGTCCAGTCGGACTCCAGCGCCGGGAGCGTCTTCGTGTAGCCCTTGCCGCTCACGTCGATGCTGCTCCTCGCGTCGATGGTGAGCGTGCGGGCGCCCTCGATGGAGAGGCCCACCGCGTTCTCCTCCTCGTGCGTGAGGATGCCGCCCCGGAAGGTGCCGTCCGCCAGCTCGATGTGGCGCACGATGATGTCGGGGGCCGACAGCTTCCGGGCGCTGACCGTGCTGCCCTCGATGGTGAGCGGGCCGTTGGTCGCCGCGGAGGTGAGCGTCACCGTGCTGTGGGTGATGCGGATGGACTGGGGCGCGGTGAGCGCGGCCTCCGACGAGCCGTCGGTGCCGAGCTTCAGCGTGCTGCCGGTGATGCGGATGGACTCACGCGCCTTGAGCTGCGCGATGGTGCCGCTGGCGCCCACCAGGTCGAGCACGCCCACCTCGCTGATGGAGCCGAGCGACTCCGCCGACGCGATGCCACCGGCGACGCTCATCCGGTCGACGCCGGCCAGGTCGAGGTAGTGGGCGACCACCTCGCCGCCCATGACGAACGTCGCGGTGTCGTTGCTCGAGCGATCGCCGTTGTAGACGAGCACGTCGCCCTCGGTGGACAGCCGGCCGTTGCCGCGGACCTCCAGGTTGTCGAAGACGAAGACCGCGCGCATGGGAGCGCCGACCTTCGCGTACGGACGCGGATCCTCCGACAGGCTGAGCCGCGTCGCGGTGTTGCCCGTGATGCGGAGGAAGTGGTCGTCCGTCAGCGTCTTCGTGCCGTTCTGCGTGGTGTTCGGGTTGAGGAGGTAGCCCGTGTGGAAGTTGGGGAGCATCGCCAGCTGGGTGTTCTCCAGGCTGTTGGGGCCCATCACCTCCACGTCCGACTCCGTCACCGTCGGCAGCGGCGTGCTGGAGAGCGTCTTCGTGCCGTTGTTGTCGACGACGAGGTCACCCCAGGTCTGCGTGCTGGACTTGAGGAAGAGCGTGCCCGCGCCACCGGACATGTTGCTGGTGGCGCTGCCGTTGGCGCCGCCCCAGGCCGTCACGTTCGCGTAGAGCGGACCCTCGGCGAAGTCGCCCGTCAGTCCGCCCGGCGTGAAGCCCACGAGGGCGATGCGGCCACCGCCACCGCAGCCATACGCGTTGTCGGACCTGCCTCCGTTGGCGGAGATGGCACCGGTGCCGCCCAGGGCCGCCGTCTCCACGTAGATGCCGCCGCCGGAGCCGGAGCCGTAGTCGTAGCTGGTTCCGTTGGACTTGATGGTGCCGTCCAGGGTGATGGTGCCGCCCTGGGCCATGCGGATACGCACCAGGCCGCCACCGGGCGACCGGTTGTTGCCGGCCAGGTAGCCGCCGCTGCCCAGCTCGTTGGGCGAGGCGTAGTGGCCATAGGTGGGGTTCGGCTTCGCGGGCGTGCTCGCGTCGAGGTTGCCGCCCAGGCCGCCATACGAGCCACCCTGGAAGTTGCTCCACTGCGACTCCAGCGCCGGGAGCGTCTTGTCGTAGCCCTTGCCGCTCACGTCGATGCCGCTGCCCGCCTCGATGGTCAGCCTGCTCGCGCCGTCGAGGGTGAGACCCGCCGCGTCGCCTCGCGTGTGCGTCACGACGGCATTCGACGTCAGGGAGAGCTCGCTGGCCGCCAGCTTGCGGGCCGTCACGGTGCCACCCTCGAAGAACATCTTTCCGGGAGTGGTGGCCGTGCCCACGGTGACGGTGCTCTTCACGGTGCGCAGGGTGTTGCCCACGCGCAGCGCGTCGGCCGTGTTGCCGAAGGTGACGTCACTGTTGACGATGACCAGCGAGTCGCCGACGTCCAGGGTCTCCAGGTAGCCCTTGGCGCCAAGGATGTGGACGTTGGCCACGGGGCTCATCGCCTTGGGGCTGCCTACCTTGCCGAAGTGGCCCTTCACGTACATGAGGTTGACACCCTGGAGCTCCAGGTAGTGGGCGTCCACCGAACCGCTCGTGTCGTAGGTGGTGTCGTCGCCCGTGGCGCGGTCACCCTTCTTCACGAGGATGTCGCCCGGGGTGGTGATTCGAGCGCCACCGCGCACCTCCAGGTTGTCGAACACGTACACCGAGCGCATCGTGTCCCCCACCTTCGCCAGGGTGCGCGGATCCCCATTGAGGACGAGCTCCGTGCCGGTGTTGGCGGTGATGCGGAAGAAGGTGTCGTCGCTCAGCGTGGCCGTGGCGTTCTGCGTGGTGCTCGGGCTGAGCAGGTAGCCCACGTACAGATTGGGGACGAGCGTCAGGCGTGTGTCCACCACCCGGTCGCTCCGGACCACCTCGTTCTGGGCCTGGATGCCCGGCAGGTGGGTGGCGGGCACGGGCTTTCCAGCGGCGAGCGTGGCCAGGTTGTTGTTGTTGTCGACGATGAGGTCGCCGTGCTGCTGCGCGGTGGACTTGAGGAAGACCGTTCCCGCGCCGCCCGGCTGGCCCTTGCCGCCGCCATGGGCCGTCACCTTCGTGTAGAGGGGGCCCTCGGCGAAGCTGCCCGTCAGCTTGCCCTCGTCGAAGCCCACGATGGCGATACGGCCACCACCGCCGCTGCCGTAGTCGTTGTCGTTGGAGGTACCGCCGTTGGCGGAGATGGAGCCCGTACCACCGAGGGCCGCCGTCTCCACGTAGACGCCGCCGCCGGAGCCGGAGCCGTAATCGTAGCTGGCGCCGTTGGACTTGAGGTCGCCGTCCAGGGTGATGGTGCCGCCCTGGGCCATGCGGATGCGCACCAGGCCACCACCGCGGGACATGACGCTGCTCCCGTTGGTGTAGCCGCCGCTGCCCAGCTCGTTGGGCGAGCCGTAGTAGCCGTAGGTGGGCGTCGGCTCATAGAGGGCGTTGGAGTTGTCTCCACCCATGCCGCCGTACGAGCCGCCCGCGTAGTTGGTCCAGATGCTGGCGAAGGCCGGGATGGACTTCTCGTGGCCCTTGCCGCTCACGTCGATGCTGCTGCCCGATTCGATGAGCAGCGTGCGGGCGCTCTCGATGGCCAGACCCGGCATCTTGCCCGGCTCGTGAGTCAGCTTCGTGTTGCGCGTGAGGGACACGTCATTGGCCGTCAGCCTGCGCGCCGACACCGTGCTGTTCTCGAGCGAGAGCCGGTCCGTCGCCACGTCCTGCAGCGTCACGGTGCTGTTGGCGATCTGGATGAGCTTGGAGGCCTGCAGCGAGGTGGCCGGGCCGGAGAAGGTGAGCTCGCTGCCGGAGATGCGGATGACGTCGCGCGCCTTCAGGGTGTCCAGGTTGCCCCTGGCGTCGATGAGGTCGAGCGTGCCCACGTTGCTGACGGACGCCAGCGCGTTCACCGAGCCGAGGCTGCCGGACACGCTGACGTGGTCCACGTTGAGCAGCTCCAGGGTGTGCGCCACGACCTCGCCGGAGGTGACGTAGCTGGTGGCGTCACCGCTGGAGCGGTCGCCCTCGTACACGAGGATGTCGCCCTCGGGGGTGAGCAGCCGGCCGCCGTCGCGCACCTCCAGGTTGTCGAACACGAACACCGCCCGCATGGTGTTGCCCGTGGCCGCGAGCGTCTGCGGATCCGAGGCCACGAAGAGCTGCGTCGCGGTGTTGCGCGTGACGGGGAGGAACGTGTCGTCGCTCAGCGTGGGCGTGGTGTTCTGCTCCACGTTGGGGTTGAGCAGGTAGCCCACGTAGAGGTCGCTCACCATGTTCTGCCGCGAGTTCTCCAGGCGGTTGGAGGTGAGGACCTCGATGGTGCCCGTGGGGATGGTGGGCAGCGGGGTGGTGGCCCCGGTGACGCCGCCGTTGTTGACGATGAGGTCACCATGCGCCTGGGCCGCCGACTTGAGGAAGACGGTGCCCGCGCCGCCGTTGCCGGCGCTCCCGGCCCTGCTCCGGCCGCCGAAGGCGGTGACCTTCGTGTAGAGGTTGGCGTCCGAGAAGCTACCGGCCGCCTGGGCCGCATCGTAGCCCACGAGGGCGATGCGGCCACCGCCACCCGAGCTGTAGTCGAGGTCGAGCGCGTTGCCGCCGTTGGCGGTGATGGAGCCGGTGCCCTTCAGCACCCTGGCCTCCACGTAGATACCGCCGCCCGAGCCCGCGCCGTAGTTGTGGTTCTCACCGTTGGCCCGGATGGCGCCGTCGAGGCTGAGCACGCCCGTGGCGCCCATGCGGAGGCGGACCAGACCGCCGCCCCGCGAGTTGCCCGACTGGCCACCGCTGCCGAGCTCGTTGGGCGAGGCATGGTTGCCATAGGTGTCATTGGGCGTGGCGTTCGCGGTCGTGGCCGTGTTCACGTCTCCGCCCAGGCCGCCGTACGAGCCGCCCACGGAGTTGCCGGACGCGGTGAGGCCCGTGCGCGTGCCGGAGTAGCCCTTCCTCGACACGTCGATGGCGCTGCCCGACTCGATGGAGACCAGGTCGCGCACCTCCAGGGCGAGCTGGGGCAGGGGCCGGGCCGGCTCCATCGCCGGGTGGGTGAGGGTGGCGTTGCGCGTGAGGGACACCTGCCGGGCCACCACGTGCTGCGAGGACACCACGCTGCCCTCCACGGACAGCGTGCCCTCGGTCTTCAGCCCATTGACGGTGACGGTGCTCCCGTCCGCGACGCGGAGGATGTCGTTGGCCGACAGCGTGTCCCCGGTGCCCGTGAGGGTGAGGGTGCTGTTGACGATCTGGACCTTGCTGGCCGCGCGCAGCTCGGGCATCGCGCCGTTGGCGCCCGCCACCTCCACCACGACGGGCTGGCTCATGGCGCTGCCGGGCTGCACGGTTCCGAAGGTGCCCGTCACCACCATCTTCTGCAGGCCCACGAGCTCCAGGTAGTGCGCGTTCACCGCGCCGCTGGTGAGCCACGTCGTCGTGTCGCCGCTGGAGCGGTCACCCTCCTTCACGAGGATGTCGCCCGTGGTGGCGAGCTGGGCGCCACCGCGCACCTCGAGGTTGTCGAAGACGTAGGCGGCGCGCATCTTGTTGCCGGCGCGCGCCACGGTGCGGGGGTCCGGCGTGACGAAGAGCTGCGTCGCCGTGTTGCCGGTGATGCGCAGGAACGTGTCGTCCGTGAGCGTCTGGGTGGCGTTCTGCGCCACGTTGGGGTTGAGCAGGTAGCCCACGTAGAAGTCCTGCGGCAGCCGGAGGCTGGCGTCCTCGAGGCGATCCGCCCGGACGATCTCCGCGGTGCTGTCCGGGATGCCCGGCAGGGTGGTGGTGGCCACCACGCCGCGGTTGTCCACCACGAGGTCACCCCACGTCTGCGTGGCCGACTTGAGGAAGACGGTACCGGCGCTGCCGTTGAGGTTGGCCGTGCTGCTGATACCGCCCGAGGCGGTCACCTTCGTATAGAGCGCCGGGTCGGCGAAGCTGCCGGACACCCGGGAGGCGTCGAAGCCCACCAGGGCGATGCGGCCACCGCCGCCACCCGCGCACGCGTCACCCGCGCCACCGTTGGCGGAGATGGAGCCCGTACCGGAGAGCGAGCCAGCCTCGACGTACACCGCGCCACCCGAGCCGCCGCCGCTGCATCCACCCTGGCCGTTGGCGATGAGGGCGCCGTCGAGCACCACCGCGCCAGCCGAGCCGGAGAGGATGCGCACGAGGCCGCCACCGCGTCTGGCGCCGGAGCCACCGCCGCTGCCCGGCTCCTTCGGGTCGCCGTAGTAGCCGTACACGTCGTTGGTGGTGCCGGTGCCACTCTTCGCGCCCGTGCCACCATAGGAGGCGGCGTGCGTGGCGCGGCCCGTGGTCGAGGAGCCGCGGAAGCCGTCATGGCCCTTGCCCGACACGTCCACCTTGCTGGTGGCGTCGATGGTGAGCTTCGCGCGCGCCTGGAAGGTGAGGCCCGCCGCGCTGCCCGTCCGGTGCGTCACGGAGCTGTTGTCCGTGAGAGACACCTCCTGGCCCGCCAGCGACTGCACCTGGTCGAGCGTGGAGTGGGTGATGACCAGGTTGCCGCCCGCGCTCAGCCTGCTCGTGGTGAGCGTGCTGTTGATGACGGAGAGCGTCTCGGTGGCGCGCAGCGACTCGAAGCGGCCGGTGGCGTTGGCGATGTTGACGTTGCGCACCGGCGCGAAGGTGGTGCCCACGTCCACCACGCCGAAATTATCCTTCACGATGAGCCGGTCGAGCCCCTCGAGCTCCACGTAGGTGGCGTTCAGCGAGCCGTGGAGCACGAAGGTGGTGTCATCCCCGCTGGCGCGGTCGCCGGAGAGCACGAGGACGTCACCGCTGGTGGACACCTGCGCGCCACCGCGAACGTCCAGGTTGTCGAAGACGAAGATGCCCCGGTACGGGTCGCCGTTGGACGCCACGTTCCTCGGGTCGCCCGAGAGCGTGAACGTCATGCCGTCGTTGCCCTTCACCTCGAAGTAGACGTCGTCCGCGAGCGTCTCGGTGAGGTTGGCGTTGACGTTGGGCCGCAGGAAGGTGCCCACGTAGCGGTCCGTGGGCATCACCAGGCTGAAGTTCTGAAGGCCGGTGGCGCTCACCGCGCCCACCAGGCCCTTGGGCGCCGTGAGCAGCGGGGTGCGCGCCACGGTGCCGCCGTTGTCGATGACGAGGTCACCGTGCTGCTGCGAGCGGGTGCGCAGGAACACCGTACCGGCGCCGCCGGGGAAGGTGCCCGTGCCGCCGCGCGTGGTGACGGTGTCGTACAGGCCGCTGTCGGCGAAGCCGCCGCGCAGGCCGTCGTCGTCCAGGCCCACGAGGGCGATACGGCCGCCGGAGCCACCACCCGTGCCCGTGCCCGTGGCCCCACCACCGTGGGCGCGGATGTGGCCCGTGCCCTCCAGCCGGCGGGTGATGAGGTAGAGGGAGCCACCCGCGCCAGCGCCGCCACTGCCCGTGCCGGGGCCATTCGAGCCGTCCGCCACGATGGCTCCGTTCACCACCATCTGACCGGTGGTGCCCAGGTCGAGCGTCACCGAGCCACCGCCACGCACCACGCTGGTTCCCGAGCCGAAGTCGGTGGGCCTCGCGTACTGGCCATGCACGTCATTGGCCGTGCTGGCCGGCTCGTCCTGGACCACGCCGTTCGGGTTGTCACCGCCCGCGCCGCCGTGGCTCGCGCCCGCGCCACCCACCTGCGGGCCGCTGCCCGCGATGGGACCCAGCGCGCCCCTGCCCGTCACGTCGATGCGGCTGTCCGCGTCGATGTCCACGATGGAGGTGACCTTCAGGTCCATCCGCGTCGCGGCGTCATGGGTCACCACGGCGCCACGCTTCAGGATGAGGCACTGGAACTCGTGGCGGCCGTTGATGGTGACCGTCACCGGGCCATCCACCGTGAGGCAGGCCTTCTCGTAGTCGGTGTTGGTCGCGCCGATGGTCCGCGACTCGCGAATCTCCGAATAGAGCGTGTAGGTGAAGGCGTCCGTGGCGGTCGCCGTCCCGCTCTCGTTGTCGATGATCGTCACGTCCACCGCGCCCACGGCCGTGGACGACGGCGTGCGGGCGGTGAGCTTCTTGTTGGAGATGACGGAGATGGCCGAGGCGGCATTGCCCCCGAACTTCACCGCCATGCCGGTGGTGAAGCCGGTGCCGGTGAGCTCCACCAGCGTGCCGCCCGACTGCGTGCCGAAGCTGGGGAAGACGCCCGTCAGCGTGAGCGTGCGCACCAGCGGGTCCGTCCCGTTCTTCTGCTCGGTGCCGTCGTCGATGCCGTCGTTGTCGCTGTCGGCGTTGGTCGGGTTGGTCTCGCCCGCGTCGACGATGCCGTTGCCGTTCTTGTCCTCCTCGCCGTCCGTCAGCCCGTCGTTGTCCGCATCCGCCTCCAGCGGCTGCAGGTCCGTGCGGTCGCCGATGCCGTCACCGTCCGTGTCCCACTTGCGCGGGTCGGTGACGAAGCCGTCGGTGCCGGGCTCCAGCTCCTCGGTGTCGCTCAGGCCGTCGTTGTCGTCGTCGGTGTCGAGGTCGTCGGTGACGCCATCGTCGTCCGTGTCCGCCGAGGCGGTCGGGTCCAGCGGTGCCGCGTCCTCTCCGTCGCTGATGCCGTCGCCGTCCGTGTCCCAGACGCGCGGGTTCGTCTCGTCCGGATCCACGACGCCGTTGAAGTTCTTGTCCTCGCGGCCATCGAGCAGCCCGTCATCGTCGGTGTCCGGGTCGCTCGGGTCGGTCTCGCCCGTGTCGAGCACGCCGTTCTTGTTGCGGTCCTCCAGGCCGTCGAGCAGGCCGTCGGTGTCCGTGTCCGGCTTCACCGGGTTGGGGTCGACCGCGTTGGGCAGGCCGTCGCCGTCGCTGTCGCCCGGCGGGGGAGGGTTCTGCTCCAGCGGGAAGGGGTCCACGCCGTCGAGCAGGCCATCGCCGTCCGTGTCGGCCACGAGCGGGTTGGTCTCGTTGGCGTCCACCACGCCGTCGCGGTCGAAGTCCTCGTATCCGTCCACCAGGCCGTCGTTGTCGGTGTCGGGGTCCCGCGGGTCGGTCTCTCCCGGGTCCACCGTGCCGTTCTTGTTGCGGTCCTCCTGGCCATCCAGCAGGCCGTCGCTGTCGGTGTCCGCCTTGGTGGGGTTCGGGTCCTTGGCGTCGGGCAGGCCGTCATGGTCGGTGTCCGGCGCGGAGCCCACGTCCGGCCGCGTCGGGTCGAGCGGGTAGGGGTCCACGCCGTCGAGCAGCTTGTCGCCGTCGGTGTCCGCCTTCAGCGGATCCGTCTCGATGGGGTCCACCACGCCGTTGGCGTTGGCGTCCTCCAGGCCGTCGAAGAGGCCGTCATGATCGGTGTCGGCCACGGCGGGATCGGTCTCGCCGGGGTCCACCTGGCCGTTCTTGTTGCGGTCCTCCAGGCCGTCCATGAGGCCGTCGCGGTCGAAGTCCGCGACGGTGGGGTGCGCGTCCACGTCGTCGGGCAGGCCGTCCGAGTCCTGGTCGGGCGGCACGTACGGTGGCACGGTCGGGTCGAGCGGCGCCGGGTCCAGTCCGTCCCGCACGTTGTCCCCATCCGTGTCCGGGTTGCGCGGGTCGGTCTCGGTCGCGTCCACCTGGCCGTTGCGATTCTTGTCCTCCTGGCCGTCGCTCAGGCCGTCGCCATCGGTGTCACGCAGACGCGGGCTCGTCTCGCCCGGGTCGAGCAGGCCGTTCTTGTTGCGATCCTCCTGGCCATCCAGCAGGCCGTCACCGTCCGTATCCGGCAGGCGCGGGTCGGGGTCCTTGTCATCGGGCAGGCCATCGCCGTCCGTGTCACCCGTGGAGGGGCCCGGGCGGAACTTGTCGAGCGGGAAGGGGTCCACGCCGTCGAGCAGGCCATCACCGTCCGTGTCCGGCATGTCGGCGCGCGTGCCGATCTCCGCCTCCTGCTTGTTGGTGAGGCCGTCGTGGTCCGGGTCCGCGTCCGCGTCGTTCACCTTCGGATCCGTCCCGCTGCCCACCTCCACGCCGTCGGGGATGCCGTCACCGTCGGTGTCCGGGTTCTTCGGGTCGGTGCCGAGCTCCACCTCGCGGCCGTCCTCCAGGCCGTCGCCGTCCGTGTCCTTCTTCAGCGGGTCCGTGCCACGGGCGATCTCATCACCGTCCTTCAGGCCATCGCCGTCCGTGTCCGCCTTCTTCGGGTCGGTCTCGCCCGGGTCCACGCGGCCGTTCTTGTTCTTGTCCTCCTGTCCGTCGGAGAGGAGGTCGCCGTCCGTGTCGGCGTTGACGGGGTGGGTGCCCGCGACGAGCACCTCGAGGCCATCGTTCAGGCCGTCGCCGTCCGTGTCCGCCTTCTTCGGGTCGGTCTCGCCCGCGTCGACGCGGCCGTTCTTGTTGGTGTCCTCCTGACCATCCAGCAGGCCGTCACCGTCCATGTCCGGGTTGTCGGGCGAGGGGTCCTCCGTGTTGGGGATGCCGTCGCCGTCCCGGTCTCCGGGCGTGCCGCCGGTCGCGGGGACGAGCGGGTTCGGGTCCACGCTGTCGAGCAGGCCGTCGCCGTCCGTGTCCTTCTTGCGCGGGTCGGTGACGAAGCCGTCGCGGCCGGGGATGCGCTCCTCGAAGTCGGAGAGGCCGTCGCCGTCGGTGTCCGGCTTCCTCGGGTCCGTCTCGCCCGCGTCGAGCACGCCATCACGGTCCGTGTCCTCCTGGCCATCCAGCAGGCCGTCGCCGTCGGTGTCCGGGTTGGCCGGATCCGGATCCTTCGTATCGGGCAGGCCGTCGCCGTCGCCGTCACCCGTGTTGCCGCCCGGGGGAATGGTGCGGTCCACGGGGTTCGGGTCCACGCCGTCGAGCAGGCCGTCGCCGTCCGTGTCCCGGCTGAGCGGGTCGGTGATGAAGCCATCGCGGCCCGTCGCCACCTCCTCGCCGTCGGAGAGGCCATCGTTGTCGAAGTCCGGGTCGCGCGGGTCTGTCTCGCCGCGGTCGACGATGCCGTTCTTGTTCTTGTCCTCCTGGCCATCCAGCAGCCCGTCCCCATCGGTGTCGGCGCGCTTGGGGTTCGGGTCGATGACGTCGGGCAGGCCGTCGCCGTCCTGGTCCGTGTCCGTGCGGTCGCTCACGAGCGGGTGCGGGTCCACGCCGTCCAGCAGCCCGTCACCGTCCGTGTCCGGGTTGCGCACGAGCGTGCCCGCGGCCAGCTCGCCCGCGTTCGTCAGGCCATCGTTGTCCGGGTCCTCGTCCGCGTCCGCCCGCTTCGGGTCCGTGCCGATGCGCTTCTCGTCCGGGTCGGACATGCCGTCACCGTCGGTGTCGGCGCGCAGCGGGTCGGTGCCGTCGCGCACCTCGTCCGCGTCCGCGAGCGTGTCGCCGTCGGTGTCCTTCTCCTTCGGGTTGGTGCCCAGCCGGCGCTCGGTGCCGTCATCCAGGCCGTCACCGTCCGTGTCCTTCTTCAGCGGATCCGTCCCCGCGGCGCGCTCCTCGCCATCGCTCACCCCGTCGTCGTCCGTGTCGGGGCGCAGCGGATCCGTCCCCAGCGTCTTCTCCTGGTTGTCCGGCAGGCCATCGCCGTCCGTGTCCGCCTTCGCGGGGTGGGTGCCCGCGGCCAGCTCGGCACCGTCCACGAGCGTGTCCCCGTCCGAGTCGGCCGCCAGCGGGTTCGTCCCCAGCTCCAGCTCGCGCCCGTCCGGCAGTCCGTCCGAGTCCGTGTCCGGGCTCTTCGGGTTGAGGCCGGCGTGCAGCTCGTCGCCGTCCTTCACGCCGTCATGGTCGGTGTCGGGGGACAGCGGGTCCAGGCCGCGCTCCACCTCGGCGCCGTCGGTGACGCCGTCCTCGTCCGTGTCCGCCTTGCGCGGGTCGGTGCCGTAGCGCGCCTCGAGCTTCGTCGACAAGCCATCGGCGTCCGTGTCGCCGTTGACCGGGAGCTCCGGGTCTCCGCAACCGAACGCGAGCCCCACGGTGCACAGCAGGGCCACCCAGAGGCGGGAGGGGACCAGGAAACGGCTTTCGCTGGATTCAGGGCGCATAAAAGACAAAAGGAGCCCCTTCCCGCGGATGCGCGTGGTGAGGGCCCCTGTGTTCAAGTTTTGAGATTCTGAGAGCGCGGCAAACTACCAGCGTCTTTGTATGTTTCAAGTTGGTTGATGGTTTTTGCTGTCATTGCGTGCGCGTTGACTCGGCGTCGGAGCGCCGGTGGCGCGGGCACGACGCGGCGCGTCCTCGCGGTGGCTTGGCGCGAGTGGAGGCCCGTGCTTCAAATCCCTGGCCCACCCTCCGTCTCAGGAGAGATCCGCACATGTCGCTCTCGAAGCGCTCGCCATGGAGCCTGTCGCTGCTGCTGCTCGCCGTCACCTCACTCGCCGCCGGGTGCGCGTCCACGCGCCGCGAGGCCTACCTCCAGGAGAAGGCCTCGCAGCACGTGTACCGCCAGCCCATCGCCGAGGTATGGCCGCAGGTCCGCTCCTTCTTGAAGGAGAAGGACCTGCCCCTGCGCGAGGCCCCGGGCTCCTATGAGATCAGCACCGACTGGCACATGGTGGGCGCGCCCTCGTCGCTGGGCACCAACTACGTGCGCTACCTGGTGCGCGGCAAGCAGCCCACCCCGGCCATGTCCTCGGTGGAGATCTTCAAGCAGAACCGCACCGAGGCCGGCCAGGGCCCGGTGGACCCGAACACCGGCGAGCGCCGGCAGCTGGGCACCGACAGCACCAACCTGGTGCGCGACATGGAGATGGAGTGGGAGCTGCTTCAGCGCCTGGCGCCCGAGGATGCCAAGGCGCTGCGCGAGGACGCCGAGAAGTCCATCAAGTAGCCCGGCCGCCCCGCGCGCTCAGTCGCGCAGGGGCAGCTCCACGGTGAGCCCGTCGAAGGCCACCTCGACGGGTCCCTTGAACTCCTCGCGCGCCTGGGCGAGCAGCCGCGCGGGGTCCGTGTCGTGACGGCTGGAGAGGTGCGTGAGGATGAGGCGCCGGGCCCCGGCCTCTCGCGCCACCTGCGCCGCCTCGCGCGCCGTGGAGTGCCGCGTCTCGTGCGCGCGCTCCTGCTCGTCGTCGGAGAAGGTGGACTCGTGGATGAGCAGATCCGCGTCCTTCGCCGCGCGCACCATGGACTGGCAGGGGCGGGTGTCGCCGGAGATGACCAGCCGCCGCCCGGGTCTCGGGTCTCCCACCACCTCGGCGGGACCGATGGTCCGGCCATCCGGCAGCGTCACCGTCTCACCGCGCTGGAGCTGGCCGTAGACGGGCCCCGAGGGAATCCCCATGGCCTTCGCCTTCTCCAGGTTGAACTTGCCCGGGCGCTCGTCCTCCTGCAGCACGTAGCCCAGCGCGTTGATGCGGTGGTCCACCCCCACCGCGTGCACCGTGTAGCCGCGCCGCTCCACCTTGTCCCCGTCGCGCAGCTCGTGCACCTCCACCGGGAAGGACAGCGACTCCACGCCCAGGTGCACCGCCTGGTTCAGCAGCCGCCGCGCCGGCGGAGGCCCGTAGAGCTGCACGGGCGAGTCCCGCCCCATCATCCCCAGCGTGCGCAAGAACCCGATGATTCCCAGGTAGTGGTCCGCGTGGAAGTGGGTGAAGAAGACGGCATCCACGGTGAAGCCGGTGCCGTAGCGCACCATCTGCCGCTGGCTGCCCTCGCCGCAGTCGAAGAGGAGCAGGTCCGCGTCCGCCTTCACCGCGAGCCCCGAGAGGTTGCGGTGCAGCGTCGGCTGTGCGGCCGAGGTGCCGAGGAAGGTGAGCCTGAGAATGGACATGCCGGCGCTGCCCACGATTGAAGACCCTCCCGCGCAGCGCCCCAGCGCTGGCGACATGCCCCTTTAGCACGATATAGGCGCCACCCCCCGTCATGAGCGACTCCCTCACCGTGTCCCCCACGAGCGACCCGCGCCGCGTGCGCGCGGCCGATGGTTCCATCCTCTCCGTGCCCGCCGGCTGGGCCCTGTTGCCTCCGGGTGACGCGGGCCTCACGCGCCGGGTGAAGGCCGCCGGCCCCAGCTGGACGGTGGTGGAGAAGAAGGGCCGCAAAATCTTCTCGCAGGGGGTCTGGGCGCCCGAGGCCCACATCACCGCCGCCCAGGCCGCCCTGGAGGCCGAGCGTGCCACCCCCGCCTACGCCCGCAAGCGCGAGGCGGACGTCCGCCGCCGCGAGCGCGAGCAGGCCGAGTACGAGGTGGACTTCGCCAACGCGGTGCTGCGCTTCCTCGCCTTCGCGCCCACCTTCACCCCCCAGGCGAAGCGGCTGGCCGTGGCGGTGTCGGCCCATGCCACCCCCGTGGGCAGTGGCACCGTGGCCCGCACCGAGCGCATCCCCCTCGAGCGCCGCGCCGAGGCCGCCGTCATCGCCTGGATGCGACACCAGACGACGGCCTACGACAACCTCTCCATCGCCCGGGTGAAGGGCGCCCGCCGCGAGGTGCGCCGCGAGCTGGCCGAGGTGTCCCGCGCGGTGTTGGACCTGCACCGCCGCGACGTGCCCCATGCACCTCCCGCGTGCCCCCTGTGCACCGCCCTGGCGCGGCTCGGCGCTCCCTCTCCGTAGTCAGTAGCCCGGCTTTCATTCAGGTAGTTGAACTGATGGGTTCGGTAAGCAACACTCGGGCGGTTACTGACCCGTGATTCAGAAACCCCCTGGCGGTTTCTGACCAGCGGGTTAGTAATGCGCCCGTCATGGCTCGTCCCGCGGACCCACATGCCCGTGCGGCACTCATCGCCGCCGCGCGAACCGAATTCGTGAAGAAGGGCATCCGAGGCGCCCGCATCGAGGACATCACCGCCGCGTGCGGCCTCTCCAAGGGCGCGTTCTACCTGCACTACTCCTCCAAGGAGGCGCTCTTCGGCGAGGTGGTGGGCGAGTTCACGGAGGCGATGAACCGGCTCATCACCCAGCGCAAGGCGGACGGGGAGCGCTTCTTCGCCGAGCACGGCCCGCTGGAACCGGGTGACGTGGCCGAGCGCTCCGAGCGTTACGAGGGCCTGGTGCGCATGAGCACCGAGGCGGACCTGCGGACGCTGGAGCTGATGTGGTCCTACCGTGACGTGGTGCACGTGCTCATGCGCGGCAGCCAGGGCACCGAGTTCGAGACGGTGCTGTGGCGGGTGGTGGAGCATGAGGTGGCGCGGGTGGCGCAGGACTTCCAACGGCTGCAGCGCAACCGCGCCTTCCGCTCGGACGTGCCTCCCGAGGTCACCGGCTCTCTGCTCGTCGGCACCTACGTGTTGCTGGCCCAGCGGATGAGCCAGATGGAGCACAAGCCGGACCTGGCCGCCTGGGCCAACTCGCTCCACCTCCTCATCCTCGAGGGCAGCCTGGCCCCGGGCATCACCGCCCCGCGCCTCTCCTCTTCGAGGACTCCGAAGACTTCCCCGCGCCGGTCCCCCCGGGCCCGCGCGCTCTCTCGCACTCGCAGCACCCCGAGGTCAGGATCGTGAAACTCTCCAGGACGCCTCTCGTCGCCGGGCTCGCCGCCGTGGGCATGGCCGCCACCGCGCTGTCCCTCTCCGGCTGCAAGGCGGACGCCGCTCCGCCCTCCACCGCCACCAAGGCCGCCACCGCGGAGCAGCTCCCCGCGGTGACGCTCGCCGCGACCCGCTCGGAGCAGGCCGCGCTGCGCGAGGAGGTGACGGGCACGCTCTTCCCCGCCCAGGCCCTGCAGGTGGGCTTCGAGGTGGGTGGCCGCCTGGAGAAGGTGCGCGTGAAGAAGGGCCAGACGGTGCAGGAGGGCCAGGTGCTCGCGCAGCTCAACGTGGAGATCGCCGACGCGCAGCTCGCGCAGGCGCAGGCCGCCGTGGCCGCCGCCGAGGTGAGCGCCGCCATGGCCGCCGACGTGGCCGGACGCAACGCGAAGCTGCAGGAGCAGGGCAACGTGAGCGACCTGCAGAACCTCACCTCCACCACCCAGGCCCGGCAGGCCGAGGCGCAGCTGCTCGCCGCGAAGGCGCAGCGCGCGCAGGCGCAGGCCGGCCGCCGCAAGCACGACCTGAGGGCGCCCTTCGCCGGCACCATCACCGACGCGCCCGAGCAGGTGGGTGCCATCGTGGGCCCGGGCGCTCCCCAGTTCGGCCTGGAGAACCTGGACACCCTGCTGCTGAAGACGACGGTGGCCGAGTCCACGCGCGCCCACCTCAAGCCGGGCACCAAGGTGCGCGTCGAGGTCGTCGGCGGTGGCGCCTCCACGGACGAGGCCGTCATCCGCACCATCATCCGCTCCGCGGACCCGGCCACCCGCCGCATCCCGGTGGACATCGTGGTGCCCAACAAGGACGGGCGCTTCGTGGCCAACACCCTGGCGCGCGTCATCCTCCCGCTGGGCGAGGCGCAGGAGGCCCAGGTGATTCCCGTCTCCGCGCTGTCCTCCTCGGGCGGGGACCACGTCTACGTGGTGGCCTCCAATGGCGAGGTGCGCCGCGTGGACGTGCAGGTGCTCGAGCGCCGCGTGCGTGAGGTGGTCGTGAAGGCCGCCTCCCCGCTGGACAAGGTCGTCGAATACCCCACGCCGTCCCTCGCCGAGGGTACGCGCGTCTCCGTGAAGTAGGCCTCGAAGGATACCAGGGCGTTTCCCATGCTCCTCAGCGACGTCTCCATCCGCCGGCCCGTCTTCACGGCCATGCTGTCCCTCTGCCTCATCGTCCTCGGAGTGATGGGGTACACCCGGCTCGGTACCGACCTCTACCCGGACGTGTCCATCCCCGTGGTGGTGGTCAACACCATCTACAAGGGCGCGGGCCCGGGTGAGATCGAGACCCAGGTCATCAAGCCCATCGAGGATGCCGTCGCCGGCATCAGCGGTGTGGACAAGATCCACTCCTTCAGCCGCGAGAACGTCGGCACGGTGATCGTGCAGTTCAAGCTGTCGGCCGACCTGGACCGGTCGGTGCAGGAGGTGCGCGACAAGGTGTCGGGCGTGGCCAACCGGCTGCCGCAGGACGCGGACACGCCGGTGGTGGGCCGCGTGGACATCTCCGCGGTGGCCGTCCTCACCTACGCGGCGAGCGCGCAGGCGGACTCGCGCACGGTGCGCAAGCTCATCGAGGACAAGCTCAAGCCGGCCCTGGCGCAGCTCGAGGGCGTGGCCGACGTGCGCATCAACGGCGGTGACGTGCGGGAGATCCAGGTGGACATCGACCTGGACAAGGCGCGCGCGGTGGGCGTGTCCCCGATGGACATCTCCCAGCGCATCGGCATGGAGAACCTGGACCTGCCCGCGGGCCGCCTGCAGCTGGGGCCCAACGAGCTGACGGTGCGCTCGCTGGGTCAGTTCCGCGACGTGGACGAGCTGCGGCAGCTCCCGGTGGCCCAGAGCCGCACGGGCGCCCAGGTGCGGCTGGAGGAGATCGCCACCATCACCGACGGCGTGGCCGAGCGGCGCACCACCGCCCGCCTCAATGGCAAGGACGCGGTCATCTTCGAGATCGTCAAGCAGCCCGGCTCCAACACCGTGGCCGTGAGCGACGCGGTGAAGAATGCGCTGGACACCGTGGTGCCCTCCCTGGGGCATGACTTCAAGACCACGCTGCTCATCGACCAGTCGATTCCCATCCGCGAGAACGCCCACGAGGTGTGGGTCGCCCTCATCTTCGGCGGCGCGATGGCGGTGCTCATCATCTTGATGTTCCTGTTGGACCCGCGCGGCACCTTCATCTCCTCGCTGGCGCTGCCCACCTCGGTCGTCGGCACGTTCTTCGTGATGTACCTGCTGGAGTACTCGCTCAACCAGATGACGCTGCTGGCGCTGTCGCTGGCCATCGGTCTGCTCATCGACGACGCGGTGGTGGTGCGCGAGGCCATCACCCACCGTCTGGAGCAGGGTGAGGACCCCGTGTCCGCGGCCTCCAAGGGCACCTCGGACGTGGGCCTGGCGGTGCTCGCCACCACGCTCGCCCTGGTGGCGGTGTTCGTCCCGGTGGCCTTCATGCCCGGCATGGTGGGCCAGTTCCTCCAGCAGTTCGGCCTCACCATCTCGGTGGCGGTGCTCATCTCGCTCTTCATCTCCTTCACGTTGGATCCCATGCTGTCCGCGCGTCTGGCCAAGCAGCGCAAACCCGGCGAGCACCACCAGGAGAACGCGCTGGCCCGGTCCATCCGCCGCTTCCTGGACGGGAGCGAGCGCTTCTACTCGCGCATCCTGCGCTGGGTGCTGGACCACAAGTGGACGACCGCGGGCATCACCGTGCTGGTGATGGGGCTGTCCTTCGGCGCCGCCAGCCGCCTGGGCGTGGAGTTCCTCTCCCCCGAGGACCGCTCGCAGTTCCTCGTGCAGCTCATCCTGCCGGATGCCTCGAACCTGGAGCAGACGGGGGCTCGCGTGGCGGAGGCCGAGCGGCTCCTCAAGCAGATTCCCGAGGTGACGGACGTCTACTCCATCGTCGGTGACAACGGCGATGTGAACAAGGCGCGCATCCGGGTGCTCACGGTGGAGAAGCACCAGCGCACCCGGGGCATCGATCCCATCAAGGAGCAGGCGCGCGAGATTCTCACGCCCGCGCTGGTCTCCACCCGCGTCATCATGCAGGACCCGCCCATCATCGACGGCCTGGGTGGTGACTTCTATCCCATCATCGTGCGCGTCACCGGTCCGGACCTGGAGAAGATCCGCGAGGAGTCCGAGCGCGTCGCCCAGATTCTGCGCGACATCCCCGGCACCGCGGACGTGCGCGTGGACTTCAACCCGCCCAAGCCGGAGCTGGCCATCGAGATCGACCGGGCCCGCGCCAAGGACCTGGGCGTGAGCGCCGCGGCCCTGGCCATGCAGATGCGTCTGGCCATCGGCGGTGACGTGGCCGCCAAGCTGCGCGAGGGTGTCGACGAGACGGACATCCGCGTCCGTCTCTCCGAGCGCGACCGTGGCACCCCCGAGCGCGTGCGGCAGATCCTCCTGGCCACGCCCAAGGGGCTCGTCCCCGTGTCGGACCTGGCCAAGGTGGAGCTGCGCGATGGCCCCAGCGTCATCGAGCACGAGAACCGCCAGCGGCAGCTCGCCGTCTACGCCCAGCTCCAGGGCGCTCCCCTGGGCGACGTGGCGAACAAGCTCCGCGAGAAGGTGGCCGAGAAGCCGCTCGCCCCGGGCTACTCGCTCGTCTACGACGGTCAGATGAAGATGATGGCCGAGCAGAACGACGCCTTCGGCACCGCCTTCCTGCTGGCCTTCGTCTTCATCTACATGGTGCTCGCCAGCCAGTTCGAGTCCCTCAAGCACCCCTTCACCATCATGGTCTCGCTGCCGCTCGCCCTCGTGGGCGCGCTGCTGGGTCTGTTCTTCGGCGGCTTCCACGTCTCCATGGGCGCGATGATCGGCATCATCCTGCTGATGGGCCTGGTGACGAAGAACGCCATCCTCCTGGTGGACGGCGCGCTTCAGTACCTGCGCGAGGGTGACTCGGTCGACGAGGCGCTGATGAAGGCCGGCCCCCGCCGCCTGCGCCCCATCCTCATGACGAGCGCCGCCATGGCCATCGGCATGGTGCCCACCGCCATCGGCAAGGGCGTGGGCTCCGAGTTCCGCGCCCCCATGGCCATCGCCGTCATCGGCGGTGTCATCACCTCCACCTTCCTCACCCTGCTGGTGGTGCCCGTGGTCTTCGCCGCCATGGAGCGTCTGGGCTTCTCCAAGACCGTCCAGAAGAAGGACGAGGCCTCCCCCGTTCCCGTCTCCGAGCAGCAGCCCGGCCGCGCCGCCTGAGCGGTCCCCCGGGCTCACCCCCTCCGTCCCTTCATCCTTATGTCCATCCGAATCGCTGCTGGTTCCGTCCGGCGTCCCCTCTCCCTCGTCCTGCTCGCCGCGCTCTCGCCGCTCGGCGCGCTCGCCCAGGCGCCCTCGGCCCCCGCGCAGTCCGCTCCGCAGGCTCCCACCGCCCAGCCCTCCGCGGTGGCCTCTCCCGCACCCGGCACGCTCCGCACCGTGACGCTGCAGGAGGCGCTCTCCCTCGCCGCGAAGCAGGGCCCGGACGTGGCCGCCGCTCGCGCCCAGTCCGCCGTCGCCGCCGCTGGCGTCCGCCGCGCCTGGACCGCCTGGCAGCCCGAGCTGACGCTCAGCGGCCAGTTCGTCCACTCCAGCGCCGCGGCCGAGCTGGACCTCGGCAGCTTCGTCCAGCTGGTGGGCGGCGTGTTCGCCCTCCAGCCCGTCAACCCGGGCATCATCCCTCCCCCCGTCGTCATCTCCGCGGAGAACTCGCGCTACGCGACGGCGCAGATCTCCCAGCCCCTCTTCACCCCCGCCGGTGTCTTCCTCATCGGCCCCGCCAAGGCGGGCGCCGAGGCCGCCGAGCTGGGGGCCCTCGAGGCCCGCGAGCAGGTGCTGCTGGCCGTGGCGCGCACCTACCTGGGTCTGCAGGGCATCATGCAGATGATGGACGCCGCCCGTGAGGCCGAGCAGGTGGCCCTCCAGCGCGAGGCGGATGCCCGCGCCCAGCTCGGCGTGGGCATGACCGTCGAGGCCTCGCTGCTGCGCGCCCAGGCGGAGACCGCCCAGGCCCGTGTTCAGCTGGCTCAGCTCTCCGGACAGTACGCCCAGCTGCTGGCCATGTTGGGGGCGCTCGTGGGCGAGCCCGTGCAGCCCGCACCGCTGGAGACCCCTGGCCCTCAGTGGGTGATTCCCTCCGACGACCAGAGCCCCTGGGAGGACACCTTCGCCGTGCGCTCGGCTTCCAAGGCCGTTCAGGCCAACGAGGGCAAGGTGACCTACGACCGTTTCTCCTGGCTGCCCAGCCTCGCCGCCATCGCCCGCGGCAACTACAACTCCAACGCCGGCTTCACCGGCAAGAACACCACCTACGAGCTCGTCGTCGCCGCCTCGGTGCCGCTGTACGACCGCGGCCAGCGCTACGCCAACCTGCACGAGGACGAGGCCCGCCTGGCTCAGGCCAGGGCGCAGTATGAGTCGGCTCGCGCCAGGGGCCGCGCCAACTGGGTCGCCGCCAAGGCCAACCTGGAGGCCGCACAGGCCGCGCTCGCCCAGGCCGAGGCCCAGTCGCAGCTCGCCGCTCGCGTGCAGCAGCAGATCGCCGCCGCCTTCAAGGCCGGTGTCGCCACCAGCCTGGAGATGTCCGACGCCGACACGCGCCGCTTCCTCGCCGCCAGCGCCGCCGCCCAGGCCCGCGCCACCCTGGAAATCCGCCGCGTCGAGCTCGTCGCCGCCGCCGGCCGCATCGCCTCCTCCCTCGAGCAGGCCGAGCAGTCGCAGCCGCGGTGAGCCCGGATTCGCCCACGGAGCCGGGCTTGCTCGCGGTCGATCTCGGGCTCCGCTCGGGCCTGGCTCTGTTCGGCTCCGATGGGCGGTTGCGTTGGTACCGCTCGCAGAACTTCGGCTCCCAGTCGCGGCTCAAGCGGGCGGTGCCCGCCGTGCTGCACTCCGCCGCTCCTCTCGCGTGGTTGGTCTTGGAGGGCGGCGGGCCCATCGCCGAGGTCTGGGAGCGTGAGGCCGCTCGGCGCGCGCTCCCCGTGCTCCGTGTGTCCGCCCAGGACTGGCGCGCCCGCCTGTTGTACGCCCGTGAGCAGCGCAGTGGTGGGTTGGCCAAGGACGCGGCCGATGTGCTCGCTCGCCGCGTCATCGAATGGTCCGGTGCCCCTCGGCCTACCTCGCTCCGGCATGATGCCGCCGAGGCCGTGTTGCTCGGCCTGTGGGCCTCGCTCGAGGTGGGGTGGTTGGAACAGGTGCCGCCCGAGGTCCGCAGGTAGGGGCACCGTCAGGCCCTCTTGGAGCTTTCTCCCGTCACCACCGCCGAGCCGATCAGGTGCGCCAGTCGCAAGGCCTCTGGTACGTGCCCCCGGTCCGTCAGGCGCTTCAGGGCTTCCGCCACCCACTCCGGCTCCGCTCCCTGCACCTGGAACGTGAAGCCTCCCAGTTGGTGGATGGGGCCTGCCTTCCTCAGCAACTCCAGCCGCCGCTCCGCTCGGGGCAGGTGCCGCAAGGCTCCCTCCACCGCCTCCAGGTCCGGCATCCTCCTCATGACCGCCACGCATGGCTTCTTCAGCTCGTTCGCCAGCCTCGGCAGGTCCACCACGTTGAACCCCCCGAACGCGATTCCATCCAGCAACACCAGGTGGAGTTGCGGCAGGAACTTGCCCCCTACCAGCAGCCGGCTCACCTCGCTCGTCGCCGTCCACCCGTCCTTGCGCACCTGGCCCCAGACCAGCCCCTCGAACCTCGTGCCCCCGCACACCACTCCCACCAGCGGCACCTTCGCGCCCGGGCGCTTCGTGAACGGGGCGTCATCGAAACCTATGACTCGGGGCAGGGGCGGTAGACGCATCGGCGAAGACCCTCACCCTGACCCTCTCCCAGGGGGAGAGGGGATTGGCACGGGCAACGGCACCACCAAAAGCAAGAGCCCGACCCTCTCGCAGAGGATCGGGCTCCAGGAATCATCCGGGGTACGGACTACCCGGCGGCGCGCACGTTCTGCGCCTGCAGGCCCTTGGGGCCCTTGGTGACCTCAAACTCCACGCGCTGGCCCTCGGCCAGGGTGCGGAAGCCATCCATGTTGATGGCCGTGTGGTGGCAGAACACGTCCTCACCACCGCCGTCCTGCGTGATGAACCCGAAGCCCTTCGCGTCGTTGAACCACTTGACAGTACCAGTTGCCATGAATCGTTCTTCTTTCGTTACCAGGCGGCAGCTACCGCCTTCTCGGCCCGGACTTGAGCCGGAAGGCAAGGCGTAGTCCGTCCCATCCAAAATGTCGAGAGGGCGCCCGCCTCGAGTGTTCAGGTTCGTGCAGCGTTGATTCCCGACTCCAGCGCGTCCACATCCGCCGACGCCAGCTCCAGCGACTCTCCCGTCGGCACATCGTACGGCGCGCGACCCACCTGCTTCGTTCCGAGCTTCGGGAAGAAGGGCGCCAGCACGTAGTTGCTGAAGCAGAACCAGAAGAAGCTGCGGTGGATGAGCTGCGGGTTGATCTGCGGGGCGATCTTCTCGTGCGCCTCGCGCAGCATGCTCCAGTGCGCGCCCGGCATCTCGTGGTGCGCCGCGTGCAACCCGTTGTTGAAGAGCAAGAAGTTGATGAGCTTCCCGTCGAAGTTGCGCGAGTGGTCGTGCTCGCTCCACGGATCCGCGTGCACGTGCTGGATGTAGTTGAAGAACATGATCGTCCACAGCGCGAAGAGCGCCGGGATGAGGAACGCGAAGCTCCACACCTTCAAGCCCTGCAGCGGCCCGTGCCACGCGATCGCCAGCCCCAGCAGCGCCAGGTGCAGGCCCGCCCACGTCATGTACTGGGTGACGATCTGCCGGAAGAGCGTGGGGTTCGACTGACGCGCCTTGCGGATGTACTGCTTGATGGGATCGCTCTGCCAGTAGGACGAGACGAAGAAGTACGTGAAGGCCATCAACCAGTTGTGCTTCGTCGTGTAGCGCCAGGTGATGGTCGCGTCACCCGCCTTGTTCACGTACTTGTGATGGTTGAGGTTGTGCGTCGGCACCCAGGCGAACGTCGGGTAGCCGTAGAAGTGCGCCAGCCACAGGCTCATCAAGAAGTTGAGCCGCCGGTTCTTGAACGTGGGGCAGTGGTTGTGGTTGTGCGCGATGACGCCAGCGCTCAGCGCCAGGTAGCAGCCGAGCGGGCTGAGGTAGGGGATGAGCGTGGGATTGACGTACTGCGCCATGGCCACGATGGGCATGACGATGCACCACAGGAGCGTTCTGTAATCAGCGGTGTAGCGGAGGCTCATGGCCGGGGAGGCTACTCGGACCCCCCTTGATGCATCCAGGACTCTTTCCGGCACGGGAATGGCTCTTGCCCTCCGAGCGGGCATGTGCTCCTGGACGCCAGAGCAGGTGGGCGTGACTACCCTCCACCTGGGAGGTCGTGGTCCATGAGCCCCAGCCCCGTTCCCCAACCCCGAGGCGCCACCGTGCGCGGCGCGCTGGAGGCCGAGCTGTCCTCCGCCCCGGAGACGGGCCTCACCGCCAAGGAGCTCTCCGGCCTGGTGGGTATCTCCGAGAAGGACGTAGCCGGCCACCTGGAGCACCTGGAGAAGTCCCTGCGCGCCGGCGGCGCCGCGCTGGAGGTCATCCCCGCCGAGTGTCTGGCCTGCGGTTTCGTCTTCCGCGACCGCAAGCGCCTCACCCGGCCCGGCTCCTGCCCCGAGTGCCGCTCCACCCGCATCGACCCTCCCGCGTTCCGCATCCGCTGAGGCCTCCGGAGCAAGCCCCCCAAAAGCGAAGCGGCGGGAAGCCCGGAGGCTCCCCGCCGCTCGCGTGTCTCAGGGGCCTCGAGGCCCGTGGGGACTAGGCCGGCTTCATGCCCGGCTTGCCCTCACCGGCGATGGCGGCCATCGGGGTCTCGATGCGCATGCCGTAGAAGGAGCGGTACACGAACACCATCGAGGCGATGAAGAAGATGCCCGCGAACACCCGGGTGATGGTGCCCTGGCCGGCCGCGCTCAGCTCCACCGACAGCTCCACCGCCAGCAGGCCGAAGAGCGTGGTGAACTTGATGACCGGGTTGAGCGCCACCGACGAGGTGTCCTTGAACGGGTCGCCCACCGTGTCGCCCACGACCGTGGCGGCGTGCAGGTCCGTGCCCTTGGCCTTCAGCTCCGTCTCCACCAGCTTCTTCGCGTTGTCCCACGCGCCACCGGCGTTCGCCATGAAGACGGCCTGGTACAGACCGAAGATGGCGATGGAGATGAGGTAACCCACGAAGAAGTACGGCTCGAGGAACGCGAAGGCCAGGGTGCTGAAGAACACACCCAGGAAGATGTTGAGCATGCCTTTCTGCGCGTACTGGGTGCAGATCTCCACCACGCGCTTGGAGTCGCTCACGCTCGCCTTCTCCACGCCCTCCAGCTTGATGTTGGCCTTGATGAACTCCACCGCGCGGTAGGCGCCCGTGGACACCGCCTGCATCGAGGCGCCGGAGAACCAGTAGATGATGGCGCCGCCCGTCACCAGGCCCAGCAGGAACGGGGCGTGCAGCAGCGACAGGTTGGCCGCGTTGGCCGCGTTCAGCGTGCGGAAGCCGTCCGGGCCCACGGTGATGCCCACCAGGATGACGATGATGGAGAAGATCATCGTCGTGGCGCCCACCACCGCGGTGCCGATGAGCACCGGCTTGGCCGTGGCCTTGAAGGTGTTGCCCGCGCCGTCGTTCTCCTCCAGGTACTCCTTGCCCTTCTCGAAGTCCGGGGAGAAGCCGAAGTCCTTCTGGACCTCCGCCTTGATGTTGGGGACGTTCTCGATGAGCGACAGCTCGTACACGCTCTGCGCGTTGTCCGTCACCGGGCCGTACGAGTCCACCGCGATGGTGACCGGGCCCATGCCCAGGAAGCCGAAGGCCACCAGACCGAAGGCGAACACCGCCGGGGCGATCATCAGCGTGTTGGGGATGTCGAGGCTGAAGAAGTAGGCCCCACCCATCAGCGCCGCGATGATGATGCCCATCCAGTAGGCGGAGAAGTTACCGGCGACCAGACCGGAGATGACGTTGAGCGACGCACCACCCTCGCGGGAGGCCGTGACGACCTCGCGCACGTGGCGGCTCTCGGTGGAGGTGAAGACCTTGATGGCCTCGGGGATGATGGCGCCCGCCAGCGTGCCGCAGGTGATGATGGCCGACATCTTCCACCACAGCGTGGGATCTCCCGCCAGGTTGGGGATGAGCAGGTAGGACACCAGGAACGTCAGCGCCACGGACACGATGGACGTCAGCCACACCAGGAACGTGAGCGGGTGCTCGAAGTTCATGTGGTCCACGTTCTTGTACTTGCCGCCCTGGATGATGCCGTTGAGGCCGTAGGAGCCCAGGCTCGCCAGCACCATCACGATGCGCATCATGAAAATCCAGACGAGCAGCTGGACCTGGTACTCCGCGCCCGGCACCGCCAGGAGGATGAAGGTGATGAGCGCCACGCCCGTCACGCCGTAGGTCTCGAAGCCGTCGGCCGAGGGGCCCACCGAGTCACCCGCGTTGTCACCCGTGCAGTCGGCGATGACGCCCGGGTTGCGCGCGTCGTCTTCCTTGATCTTGAAGACGATCTTCATCAGGTCGGAGCCGATGTCGGCGATCTTCGTGAAGATACCGCCCGCGATGCGCAGCACCGAGGCGCCCAGCGACTCACCGATGGCGAAGCCGATGAAGCACGGACCCGCGAAGTCGGCCGGCACGAACAGGAGGATGATGAGCATCAGCAGGAGCTCGGTGGAGATGAGCACCATGCCGATGGACATACCGGCCTGCAGCGGGATGGCATACGTGGGGTAGGGCTTGCCACGCAGCGACGCGAACGCCGTACGGCTGTTGGCGAAGGTGTTCACCCGGATGCCGAACCAGGCCACGCCGTAGCTGCCGGCGATGCCGACGAGGCTGAACACCAGGATGGTGGCGACCTTGATGAACTCCATGTGCCGCAGGAAGCCGAAGTACACCACCATCACGGCGCCGATGAGCACCTCGAGGATGAGGATGAACTTGCCCTGGGTGATGAGATACGTCTTGCAGGTCTCGTAGATGAGCTCGGAGATCTCGAGCATCGACTTGTGCACGGGCAGCTTGCGCAGCGCCGTGTACTGCATGAAGCCGAAGACCAGGCCGAAGATGGCCACCGCGATGCCCGCCATCAGCAGCGAGTAGCCGTTGAGGCCACCCACGAAGGTGACCTGGCGGAAGTCGGGGAGGACGAGATCCGCCTCGCTCGCGCGGGCGGTGCTGCCGGCCAGCATCGTCAGGAGTCCCAGGACTCCCGCCAGCTTGCCGGTGACGCTCGAGAGAGCGCCGTACCGTGAAATGGATTTCATGGGGTGCAACTCCTCAGAAGCTCATCGTCTGTGGCGCACGGCGCTCTGCCTCCGCGTGCCGGGGAGAAGAGGGTGAGAGTGTCGAGGGGTTGGCCGCCTGCGGGCGGGGGTCCGCACGCCGACGCTTCAGCACAGCCTCGCCCTTCAAGGCCGGAGAGCACGCCTGAAGGCGGCCCGCGTGTACCACGGGCACGGTGGAGAAGTCGAATTCCCGGAAGAGCGAGTGTTGGACAATCCCTCTCTTCCAGGATGCGGGACGGGGTGGGGGATGACCCAAGGATGGGTCTCCGGGGCACGGATACCCTCACCCCAAACCCTCTCCCGGAGGGAGAGGGAGGTGCTGCTACAGCACCTTCACGTTGAACGTCTTCAGGACCTGCTCGCCGCGCATGATGACCACGCTCCAGTCACCCGGCTTGCTCAGGCGCACCCCCGTCCACTGCCGCGCCCGCCAGCCGTCTCCCTTCACCTTCACGTCCTTCGTCTCGCGCACCACGTTGCCCTGCTTCACCTGCACCATCAGGTCCTCGATGCTGTCCCCCTGCGGCACCAGGTATGACTGCCACACCATCACGCTCGTGTTGGCCTTCACTCCCTCCGGCGCCACCTCGGTGATGCACTCGAACTTGTTGGGGCCGTCCTTGGCCACCTCGGTGCACAGCTTCGCTTCCACCAGCACCGGACCCTGGCCCTGGCCCTTGTAGAAGTAGTCCCACGTGGTCTTCACCGCGTCGCCCGACGGCGCCTTCACCGGCTCGCGCGCCGGAGCCTCCGCCGCCTGGTCCTGCGCCATCGCCACGCCGCCAAACGCCACCACAGCGCACACCGCCAGCTTCTTCAGATTTCCAGTCATGGGTGCTTCCCCCTCGGATTGGGCCATCCAGGGCCGTGAAGTCGGTCCGGGCCCGCGCGGCAATGTCTACCACAGGACACCCCGGGCCTGGCCATACCCTCAACCCCAGAGCAGGAAGGCCAGTGTCACCAGCGGCAGGTAGACGAAGAAGGCCACCAGCAGGAACCCGAGGATGTCCTTGAAGTCCAACCGCGCCACCGCCAGCAACGGCAGCGCCCAGAAGGGCTGGATGAGGTCCGTGGCCATGTCCCCCCAGGCGTATGCCATCACCACCTTCTCCGGCCCCACCCCCAGCGTCTTCGCCGCCTCCAGCAGGTAGGGCGCTTCGATGGCCCACTTGGAGCCCCCCGAGGGCACGAAGTAATTCACGACTCCGCTGTAGAGATAAATGATGGCTGGAAATGTCGTGGGCGTGGACACGGACACGAAGAGCTGTCCGATGCGCTCGGTCAGCCCCGTGGCCTTGAAGATGCCGTAGATGCCCGCGTACAGCGGGAACTGCAGCACGATGCCGTGCAGCACGCTCGCCGCCTCCTCGCTCGCCTTGAGCAGCCGCGCGGGCGTTCCATGCAGCAGCACCGCCAGCATCAGGAAGAGGAAGTTCACCACGTTCAGGTTGATGGCCTTCCAGCCCCCGTTGAGCCACAGGTGCCGTCCGAACCACAGCACCCCCAGCACGCCGAAGAGCACGTTGAGCAGCGGCGAGAAGTCCATCCACGCCGCGGGGCTCCTGTCCGCCGGGCGCGCGGGCGGCTCGAAGTCCTTCAGTTGTTCCAGGATGGCCGGGTCCACCCGCACCGCGCGCTCGGGCCGTGGATGCAGCGCCCACGCCAGCAGCGTCAGCATGGCCACCACGCCCACCGTCAGCCCGAGGTTGAACGGCGAGAAGAGCGTCCGGTCGATGGGGATGAGGCCGAGCTGCTTCTCCAGGAAGTGGCCGGGCGTCGCCACCAGCAACGGCGCGGACGCCGACAGCCCCGCATGCCACGTGGCCCCCAGCCCGAAGTAGGCGCACGCCACCAGCAGCCGGTAGTCCACGTCCGGTTGCCGCCTCACCACGAAGCGCACCAGCATGGCGCTCGCCACCAGCGACAGGCCCCAGTTGATGTAGGCCAGCCCCATCGACACCGCCGCCATCAGCACCACCGCGCTGCGCGGGCCTGTCGCCAGCCTCGCCAGGTGCTCCAGCAGCGCCCGCACCGGGCCCGTGAGCGCCAGCAGGTACCCGGTGAACATCACCAGCGCCATCTGCATCGAGAAGGTCAGCAGCTCCCAGAAGCCTCCTCCCCAGGCGTCCAGCACCCGCGGCGCCGGTGCGTCCGTCCATCCCAGCGCCAGGGCCAGCGTGAGCAGCGACAGCAGCACGGCGATCGCGAACGAGCTGGGCACGAAGCGCGCGGAGAAGCGGCCCAGCGCCTCCGCGATTCGAACGAGTGTCTCCACGTGGCGTCTGGCTCCGATGAGCGGGCAAGGGCGCGTACGGCCCCTGTCACATCTGAACACGGCTCAGCCCGCCTTCCGAGAAATCCGGCACCGCCCCTCCCGCCTCCCGCGCCGCTCTCCTGATGGATGGTCCACACTCCAAACCCCGTGGACCCCCTCCTTTCGTCGACGCGTGAACCGTGCCGGGCACTCCCTGTCCGGCAATGCGCAACCCCCCACTTGTCGGGCCAGAGGACAATGGCCACCTCGCCCCCAATGGCCTACCGAGTCCATATCCCAGTGGAGCTGTGGAGTACCTTGAAGTCACTTCCGCCCGCGCTCGTCGAGCGATTGCACCGCCGCATCGACGACATCTCGCGCCTGGCGGAGATGGCTCCTCCCCTCAACCCCCTCTGGTTGAAGCTCGGCGCCACCGACCTGCCCCTGCTGCGCTGCGTCGTCGATGGGTACGTCGTCCTCTATGAGGTCGATACCTCCTGCCGCACCATCTCCGTCCTCGACATCGAGGAGGAGGACGCCGCTCCCACCCTGGCCTCGGAGCTGCTGGCCGCCAACGGCCGTCACTGAATGACGGGGGCGACGTGGGGTTGAACCCACGGCGCGCGATGACCCTCACCCCGTCCCTCTCCCGGAGGGAGAGGGGAGATTGTTTCACCCGGTGCGCTGGATGCCTTTCGCCGTCATCAGCCTCCTTCCGGCGATGATGATGCCCCGCACCTCCTCTGGCTTCAGCTCGTGTGTCAGCTTCTCGTACCCGCCTCCGCACTCCCGTCTCCCTCGGTGTGCGTGATGGCTCGGGTGCGGCGGAATCGAGGCAGGAATCGGTAGGATTTTCAGCCCGCCTTCGGCACCTTTTACAGTCCCGACGCGCCGCCCTGTATCAGCGGATGAGAGGATTTCCGCCGAGAGGGGCCTGCGGGCTTGCTACTTCAGCCACTTCGCGAGGGTCCCAGGTCCATCCCTTGCTCTCCGGCTTGTCGGCACGAAGATGGCATGGATTCAAAAGTGCCGTGGAACCCGACACCCGCTCGCGCTGCTCCTGCCAGAACCCGCATCCGGAACTGGCGGAGTGCCCCACCGTTCTGCGGGCCCCTCAAGCGGGCCCGCTCAACTCCGTCACCCTGCCGCCCTCGGGCGAGCGGGGTGAGCGGCTCGTGGGACAGCGCTTCGGCAGCTTCATCGCACTGCGCGAGCTGGGCCGCGGCGGCATGGGCACGGTGCTGCTGGCCGAGCATGTCCTCATCCCCAAGCGCGTCGCGGTGAAGGTGCTCCACCGCCACCTCGCCGAGGAGCCGGAGCTCGTCAGCCGCTTCCTCGCCGAGGCGCGCGCCATGAGCCTCGTGCAGCACGAGAACGTCGTCACCGTCTACGACCTCGACACCCGCGACGGCCGCCCCTACTTCGTCATGGAGCACCTGGAGGGGCAGAGCCTCGCCGACTTCGCGCGCGGGCCCCTCGAGCCCCGGGTGGCGGTGGAGCTGCTCGTCCAGGTGTGCGATGCGCTCGGTGCCGCCCACGCGCACGGCATCATCCACCGCGACCTCAAGCCCGCCAATGTCTTCCTCGTGCCCGGGCCCCACGGGAGCCACCGGGTGAAGCTGCTCGACTTCGGCATCGCCAAGCGGCTCGTCCGGCTCGAGGGGGAGACGCCCACGCGCACCGGCGTGCTCATGGGCACCCCCGAGTTCATGGCCCCCGAGCAGTGTGGTGGCAATGACGTGGACGCGCGCACCGACCTGTACGCGGTGGGGGTGCTCGGCTACCTGTTGCTCACCGGCAGCACGCCCTTCTCCGGGCGCAACGCCGCGGAAGTCCTCGTGGCCCACCTCCAGCAGGCCCCGCGCCCGCCCCACGAGGTGCGCCCGGGGCTTCCGCCCGCGCTCTCCGCGGTGCTGCTGCGCGTGCTCGCCAAGCGTCCCGAGGCGCGCTTCTCCACCGCCGCCGAGCTGCGCGCCGCGCTGGAGGCCTCCCTCTCCATCTCCCCGGCGCGCGCGCCCGCGCCCGCGCCCGTCTCCGGCTTCACCGCGCGCGTGCCGGTGCATGGCTCGCTGGGCGTGCGCGAGTACCCGTGTGAGCGCGTGGGCCGCACCGGTCTCTTCGTCCGCACCAACGAGGAGCCACCGGCGCTGCTCTCCGACGTGTCCCTGCTGCTGCGGCTGCCCGGCGGCGAGCTGCCCTGCACCGGCCAGGTGGTGCGTCACGTGTCGGCCGAGCAGGCCCGCGCGTGGAACATGGCCCCGGGCTTCGGCGTGGAGCTGCGTGACACGTCCTCCACCTTCCAGCAGCGCTTCGCCCGGCTGCTCGCGGGCGAGAATCCCGAGGCTCCCACGCCTCCCGCCGCGCCCCAGGACGACGCCCGCGCCGAGCCCGTGCTGCGCGAGTTCCGCCGGCGTCTCGGAGGGGACCACTACACGGTGCTCGGTGTCCCCAGGGACGCCGACGCCGACATGGTGCGCGCGCAGACCCGCGAGGCCCGCAACCGGCTCGAGCAGCTGCTCGCGCTGCCCCTGTCCCCCGGCCAGCGCGCCCTCGTGCAGCGCGCCCTCTCCAAGGTGGCCGAGGCGCTCCTCGTGCTCGGCCACCCCGAGCGGCGCGTGGAGTACGACGCGGAGCTGCGCAACCTGGACGGCGTGCTCCGCTGTCTCGCCGCCGGCCTCACCGTCACCGCCCTGGAGGAGTGCCGCCGGCGCTACCTCGCCCGCCATCCGGCCACCGAGGGCCACTCGGTCCTCCACCTGGCTTCCGGCGACGCCTTCCGGGCCGCGGGCCGCTTCCCCGAGGCCCTCGCCTCCTACGAGGCCGCCCTCAAGGTGGATCCGCTCCACCTGGAAGCCCTCAAGCGCTGGCATGCCCTCCGGGTGAGGTTGCGTGCTGGTGCGAACCCCGCCGCGGCTCGTTAGTAGTATCGGCCCGCGCGCATGCCCTCCGATCCTTCCGACCTCGACGACAAGCTCCCCACGCAGGGGCGCTTCACCCGCTTCCGCAAACTCGCCGGCCTCTCCGCCCAGCTCGGCGCGGACGTCCTCAAGAGCGGCGCCAGACGGCTCGTCGGCCAGGAGCCGGAGCTGCTCAGCAGGGCCGCCGCCGAGAAGCTCGTCACCACCCTGGGTGAGCTCAAGGGCGCGGCCATGAAGCTCGGCCAGGCCGTGTCCATGGACACGGAGTTCCTTTCCCCCGAGGTGCGCCAGGTCATCGCCCGGCTGCAGAACGAGGCCCCGCCCATGCCGTACGAGGTGGTGGCGCGCGTGCTGCGCGAGGAGCTGGGCGACTCCCCCGAGGCCCTCTTCCGCGACTTCGACAAGACGCCGCTCGCCGCCGCCTCGCTGGGCCAGGTGCACCGCGCCGTGCTGCATGACGGCCGCCCGGTGGCGGTGAAGATCCAATACCCCGGCATCGCCGCGACGCTGAGCGGGGACATGGACAACCTGGGCCTGGTGGTGAACACCCTCTCCAAGGCCTCGCGCCTCGCGGACGGCACCGCCTACTTCCAGGAGCTGCGCGAGGAGATGCTCCTGGAAACGGACTATCTGCGCGAGGCCGGGCTGTGCACCGCCTTCGGCCGCGGCGTGGCGCGCCTGCCGGAGCTCAAGGTGCCCGCCGTCATCTCCGAGCGCACCTCCCGGCGCGTGCTCACCCTGGAGCTGCTCCAGGGCCGTACCCTCAAGGACTGGGTCGTCTCCGAGCCCTCCGCCGAGGAGCGCTTCCGCGTGGCGCGCCAGCTCATCCTCGCCATCTACGGGCCCTTCTTCACCGTGGGGGAGATGCACGCCGACCCGCACCCGGGCAACTTCATGGTGCTGGAGGACGGGCGGCTGGGGCTGCTCGACTTCGGCTCCATCAAGCGCTTCAGCCCCCACTTCGTGGACGCCAACCGGCGCATGTTCCTCCACGCCGTGCGGCTGGAGTCCATGGACGTGATGGGCCTGAGCCGCGAGGTGGGCTTCACCTCGGAGCTGCCGGACGCGGAGGCCAGCGAGCTCATCCAGGAGGTGCTGCACATCGCCGGGCGGCCCATGCGCTCCACCTCGTACGACTACGCCACGTGCTCCATCACGCGCGACATGAAGCTGCACTTCGCGCGCAATGCCTCTCGTTTTCTCAAAATCCGTCCACCCGCCGAGGCAGTGATGTTCTTCCGCTCCACCGGCGGGCTGGCGCAGAACCTGCGGCTCATCGGGGCGCGGGGCGACTTCCGGGCCGTCTTCCAGGAGGTCGCCGCCCTGCTGTGAGCGCCGCTAGCGGGCGCTCGCCGCCGGCAGCCGGCTCTTCTTGTAGATGCTGATGAGCTTGCGGGCCAGCGCCTCGCCCTGGACGCTCTTGGAGATGTAGCCGTCCGCTCCCGAGGCCAGCGCCAGCGCGCGCAGCTTGGACTCGTCCGAGGCCGAGTAGAGGATGAAGCGCGTGGTGGCCGGCGCCTGGTTGCGCGCCAGCGCCAGCACCTTGTCCCCGCTGAGCGCCGGGATGTTCACGTCCAACAGGACGAGGTCCGGCAGTGCGTTGCGGACCAGATTGGATACGCCCAGCGACGAACGGTGGGTACGGACCTCGAAGCCGTACGCGTTGAGGGTCCGTTCCAACAGCATGAGCTGATCCACATCGTCGTCCACCACGAGGACACGAATCTTGTTCTCGCTCTCGGACATGGGGGCTCCTCTTGGAGGATGGGCAGAGATGGTTTTCGACAGAGGCAGCCAATGGCTGCGGGCCTCAAGAATACCGTCTCGGCCCCACAGTGGGAGTCCCTCCCCCACCAGAACCGTATCCGGAGGCCACAAATCCGACGTCCGCAGCCCGGGGTTCTGTGCAAAGCGAGGAAGAGCCTGCGGGCATGAGTCCGGCGAGCCGGGCAAAGCCAGGAAGCCAACAAGGCGGGCGAGCGAGCAGGGGCTCCCGTGGGGAGTCCGCCCGGACGCTCACTCGCGTTGGGGCACGAGCCGGGGCAGTCGTACGGTGAACACCGTGCCCTCCTCGCGCGTCGAGCGCGCCTCGATGGTGCCTGCGTGCGCCAGGGCGATCTGCTGGACGATGTAGAGCCCCAACCCCAGCCCGGAGGAGCGCCTGTGACCGCGCAGCTCCCCCCGGCGGAAGGGCTCGAAGAGGGCGGGCAGCAGCTCGACGGGGATGGGCTCGCCCCGGTTGCCCACCTCGATGCGGATGCTCGGGCCCTCGTCCTGGAGGGTCAGCGTGACGGGCGTGTCCTCGGGGCTGTAGTCCAGGGCGTTGCGCAGCAGGTTGCCGAGCAGCTGGGCCAGCCGGTCCTGGTCCCACTCGCCCTGGAGGTCGCCCCGCGCCTCCAGCCGCAGCTCGCGCGCCGGGTGCGTCACCTCCAGCTCGCCCAGGACGCGCCGGCCCAGCAGGCCCAGGTCCACGGGGGCGGGGGCGATGGGGATGCCGCCCCCCAGCCGCCCGCGCGTGAGATCCAACAGGTCGCCGATCATCCGCCCCATCAGCTCGGCGTTGAGGGTGATGCGCTGGGAGAGCCGCAGGGCGCGCTCGGGCAGCGTCTCCTGGCGCAGCAGCATGTTGGCCGACAGGGTGATGACGCCCAGGGGGTTGCGCAGGTCGTGGCTGACGATGCCGAGGAAGCGCTCGCGGAACTCCGCCGTCTGGCGCAACCGCTCCTCGAAGCGCTTGCGCTCGGTGATGTCCACCACCACCGTGCCCACCATGGAGACGCGGCCCTCGCGGTCCTTCACCGGGTAGTAGCTCACCAGGTAGTGGCCGGGCTGGCCTCCCCGGCCCGCCGTGGAGCCGGAGATCTCCACGTTGAGCACCGGCTCGCCGGTCGCCAGGACATGCCGGTAGTGGGGCTCGTTGAGGCGGGCGAGCTCCGGGATGATCTCCCACGGAGTGCGTCCGAGCGACTGCTCGGCGGGCACGCCGTTGATGGTGGCGAGCGCGTGGTTGATGCGCACGTAGCGCAGGTCCCTGTCGAGGAAGGACAGGCCCACCGGCGCGGTGGCCAGGAGGATGTCGAGCAGCGCCAGCGCCTCCTCGCGCTCCTGGGCCAGGGCGCGCCGCATCGCCACGTCGCGGGTGGAGGCCACCGCGCCACCCGGGGAGCCGTCGGGCCGCCGCAGGGGCCGGGCCGTGATGGTGATGGGCAGCCGCGTGCCATCCGGCCGGCGGATCCAGGTGGACTCGTCCCGGACGTATTCGCCCTGAAGCGCTCGGTAGAGGGGGATCCGCTCCAGGGGAAGGGGACGGCCCTCCTCGTCGATCAACCCGTACTGCTGCCACTGCGAGACGGGCAGCGGGTGGAGGGGCATGCCGTGTTGCCGCTCGGCCTCCGGGTTGAAGAGGCGCAGCACGCCCTGGGCGTCCGCCACCATGATGCCGTCACCGCTCTGCGCGATGATGCCCTCCAGCAGGGTCCGTTGCTCCTCGGACTCGGCCCGGGCGGCGCGCTCGCGGTTCAGCAGTGCCGACCGCTCCTCCTCCGCCGCGCGGCGCTCCTCGTCGCGCCTGCGGCTGGCCTCGGTGACGGTCTCGGTCATCGCGGAGTCCAGGCAGCGGTGGAAGGCCCGCTGCTCCGCCATGCCGGGCGCGCCGCCGGTCTCCTCCACCAGCTCGAGGATGCAGTCGCGCAGCAGGCCGTACTCGTGGACGATCTGCGTGACGCTGTAGCCGAGATCGTGCCGCTGGGCCCGGTGCTCCTCCGCCCTCTGGCTCACGTGGAGGCGGTCCGTGGGAGAGGCCTCTCCCCTGTCGAGGCCCCGGAGGAGCACGTGCATCTCCTCGAGCAGCGCTGGAATCGTGTCGATGATGGCGGAGCGCGTCAGCCCCTCGGTCGGGAGATGGGTCCGGACCGTGCGCTCGAACCGCTGCAGGATGTCCTCCCGCCGCGTGGTGAGGAGGTCGGCCAGTGCGCCCATGGAGTGGTGATAGGCACGATGACGGCCTCCTGGCCAGCACGGGATGAGCGCTCCGGAAGATTGGAGTGCCACGCGCCGTCCGGGAACGTGGATTACGACGGGACGGAGGTATGAGCGCTGGACTCCTTCAACAGGCCGGCCCGGTCGAGCAGTGCGCGCACTTCATCGGCCAGGGCGACATGGGCCGGGTCGTCCACGGTGAAGCGCTCGGGGGTGAGAATGACGAGCGAGCCCTTGTCCTCCACGGGCTCGACGCGCACAGGGGCGGGCAGGGGAGGCACCTGTCCCCGGCGGCGCGAGAGGTACATCAGCCAGCCCGTGCGCGGGGGCCCCACGGGTTCTTTTCGCAGCCTCTGGTAGGCATCCGAGAAGACCCCACCATCGTCTGGTTCCCAGGCCAGAATCAGGGCCCGCATCATCTGGGTTAGAACGGGCGCGGTGAGGATGCGTTGCTCCTCCGGGCCGGCATGGGGAGGATGGAGAAGGCACCTGTTTGGGGGTGAGTCGTAGATGGAGCCACAGCTCAAGCTGATCACGCCACCTTGTCCATCCTCAACGTGTCCCGTCCACGCGCTGAAGGAGAAGCCAGCCGGACCCTCCTGATACTTCTTGCTTTTGAAAAAGCGCAGGAACGTTTCGTAGGTGGGCTCGAACTGGAGCTGGAGCGCCTTCTTGAGGGAGTTCGCCTGTTCGAACCAGCGGATGTAGATGGGGTCGCACTGCGCGAGCAGACGGAAGAATCTCTCCGCACGCCGGGCACACTCCTCGGCTGACTCCTTGCGGCCCGGCCAATAAACACCCGCGTAGAAGGTCTCTTTCATGAGTGTGACCCATGGCTACGGTGGTGTGTAGACGACGTCAATGCCTTTGATTCTTTCAGCCTCGAAGATCGTCTTGAGGATATCGACCATTCTGGGCTCGGCCACATGCCATCGGATGGGGGTGCCGTTGGCTACCCGGCTCTGTCGTGCGGCCTGTCTGACAAGTCTCGCAGCGCCCTCGAAATACTGCTTGGCTTTGAGGTTCGAGTCGAAGTGTTTGTCGTAGCCCAGGCCCTTGGTCTCCAGCAGGACACCTTCCGCGAAGCCGTCGAAGTCCGCCTTCTCGCCACCGAAGAGGACGCGGTACACCCAGCCGGCGGGGGCCTTCGTCACCTTGTTCTGGAACTTGCGTGAGCGGGCCGACATGTGCTCGTTCTTGGGAACCCACTGGCCCGGACCACCCACGGGGGGCGTCCAGGAGCCAGTGCCCGCCGCGGCCACGCCCGTGCTGGCCATGTGCAGCACGTACGTGGCGCTGAGCGCCTGGCCCGCCACGGCGATGGCACGGCCGGGAACCGCCACCAGCCGCAGCGCCAGCACGCCCTCGCCCGTCAGCGAGAAGACGGGCAGGGTGAGCCGTCCCATCCGGCTTCCCCACGTGGCGGCCTGCACCGCGCCCTCCCCGGCGGTGCCCACCATCAGCACTACTCCGGTGAGTACGCGCGACACGCCGCGCACCTGCTCGCCGGAGGGCTTGTGCCGGAAGGACTCCCAATATTCGGGGGCATTGCGCACCAGCTCGCGCACCGCGCCCGGCAACCGGGCGAGGCCCTCCACGGTTTCGATGGGGTGGAAGATGACGCGGTAGAGCCCCTCCACCGTGTCCGCCAGTGCCAGGGCGGCTCCCTCCAACGCGGGCAGCAGCACGCCGTCATCCGGCTCATAGGCACCGAGCGGTAGCGCTCCGCGTGGCACCGCCAGCGCGGCATCCACCAGCCACAGACGGTTGCCGTCGATGGCGTAGAAAGGGCCCACCTCGTAGCGGCCGGCGCGCAGCGTGCCGTCCTGGGCCACCTTCACCTCGCCCACCTTCTGTCTGGCCTCGCCCGTGACGGCCAGCACCAGGTAGCCGTCGGGCCGCAGCACCAGCAGGCGGTGGAAGCGGTCCATGCGCGCGTGCAACTCCTGGCGCGACACGGGCCGCTCGCTCGTGGCCACCTCCAGCAGCAGCCAGGCCGCCATGCGACGCTGGGCGAAGTTGCCCAATGTCACCGGTGTGGAGAGCAGGTGCGGAAGCAGTCGCAGGGCCTGCTCGGGCCAGAGGGTGCGCCCGTCCTCGGGCAGAGCGTCGGCGGGCACCCCCACGTGGGCGAGGAAGCCCTGGAAGTAGTCCACGCTCATGGGCACGGTGTGGGGGCGGCCATCGCCCACGCCGTCGGGCCAGCCCGTCCAGCCCTCTCCCCAGTCGTCCACCGGCTCATCCCCACCAGCAGCCGGGCGGACTGCCCGCCCGGGTGTGCCCGCTACGTCTCCCGGTGCGGGCTCCTCCTCTTCAACGTCCTCCTCCTCGTCCTCGTCCGTGGTGCTCGCGACGCCCGGCACGAAGGAGGAGGAATGAGGTGTACCCGCCACAGCGTGTCGGGCGCTCGTATTGGGGAAGGGCGTAGGTGCCAGGGAGCGGTGACTCAGGCCGGGCAGCGGCCCACCCCGAAGCAGGCGAGGCGTGACGGAGGTGCACCCGGCCAGCAGCAGCAGGGCCACCAGGTGCAGCAGAGCCGGAGGAAGCCACCACCCGTGTTGGCGGAGGCAATGGGGCTGCAATGGCGACCTCCTGGTCAGCATGGGATGCGTGCTCCGTGAGGAATGGAGTGCCCCGCACCGTCCGGGAACGTGGATTACGAAGGGATGGAGGAGTAGGCGCCGGGCTCCTTCAACAGACCGGCCCGGTCGAGCAGTGCGCGCACTTCATCGGCCAGGGCGACATGGGCCGGGTCGTCCACGGTGAAGCGCTCGGGGGTGAGAATGACGAGCGAGCCCTTGTCCTCCACGGGCTCGACGCGCACGGGCGCGGGCAGGGGGGGCACCTCTCCCCGGCGGCGCGAGAGGTACATCAGCCAGCCCGTGCGCGGGATCCCCACGGGGTCGTTCCTGGATTCCTGGTAGGCGTCCGAGAAGACACCGCCATCGTCTGGCTCCCAGGCCAACACCATGGCGCGTACCACCTCTGTCATCACGGGCGCGGAAAGTATCCGCCCCGCCTCAGTATCCGTCGAGGGCAGATGGAGAAGGCATATGTTGGGGAAATATCGGGAGCTGGTGCCGCAGGTGAGCATGATGTTGCTGCCTTCCTCATCCCCATTCCAGGCTCCAAAGCTGAATCCACCCTTGTCTGTCTTTCCCCGCCGATACTTCTTCTCCCCGAAGAAGCGCAGGAAGGTTTCGTAGGTGGGCTCGAACTGGAGCTGGAGCGCTTTCTCGAGCGAGTAATCCTTCTCGAACCAGCGCGTATAGCTGGCGTCACAACGCGAGAGCAGACGGAAGAAGGTCTCCGCGCGCCGGGCACACTGCTCGGCGGTTTCCGCGCGAGCTGGCCAGTAGGCTCCAGCAACGTAGGTTTCCCTCATGAATCACATGCCTCGAGGCAATGGTGCCGTGTAGACCACTTCAATACCGTTGATTCTCGCATTCGCGAAGAGCTTCTTGATGATGTCCACCATTCTGGGTTCTGCTACGTGCCATCGAATAGGCACTCCCCGCGCGAACTCGAGCTGTTTCTGGGCCCGCTCCACGAGATCATCGGCACCCCGGTAGTACTGTTTGTGTTTGAAGTCCTTGTCGAACCACTTGTCGTACCCGGTGCCCTTGGCATCCAACAGAACACCGGTCTTGAGGTCGTACCCGTCGAAGTCAGCTTTCTCGCCATCGAGGAAGATTCGGTACACCCAGCCGGATGGTGCTCCCGTCACCTGTGATTGGTACTTGCGCGCGTCCTCTGACATGCCCTCTTTCTTGGGAACCCACTGGCCCGGACCACCCACGGGGGGCGTCCAGGAGCCAGTGCCCGCCGCGGCCACGCCCGTGCTGGCCATGTGCAGCACGTACGTGGCGCTGAGCGCCTGGCCCGCCACGGCGATGGCACGGCCGGGAACCGCCACCAGCCGCAGCGCCAGCACGCCCTCGCCCGTCAGCGAGAAGACGGGCAGGGTGAGCCGTCCCATCCGGCTTCCCCACGTGGCGGCCTGCACCGCGCCCTCCCCGGCGGTGCCCACCATCAGCACTACTCCGGTGAGTACGCGCGACACGCCGCGCACCTGCTCGCCGGAGGGCTTGTGCCGGAAGGACTCCCAATATTCGGGGGCATTGCGCACCAGCTCGCGCACCGCGCCCGGCAACCGGGCGAGGCCCTCCACGGTTTCGATGGGGTGGAAGATGACGCGGTAGAGCCCCTCCACCGTGTCCGCCAGTGCCAGGGCGGCTCCCTCCAACGCGGGCAGCAGCACGCCGTCATCCGGCTCATAGGCACCGAGCGGTAGCGCTCCGCGTGGCACCGCCAGCGCGGCATCCACCAGCCACAGACGGTTGCCGTCGATGGCGTAGAAAGGGCCCACCTCGTAGCGGCCGGCGCGCAGCGTGCCGTCCTGGGCCACCTTCACCTCGCCCACCTTCTGTCTGGCCTCGCCCGTGACGGCCAGCACCAGGTAGCCGTCGGGCCGCAGCACCAGCAGGCGGTGGAAGCGGTCCATGCGCGCGTGCAACTCCTGGCGCGACACGGGCCGCTCGCTCGTGGCCACCTCCAGCAGCAGCCAGGCCGCCATGCGACGCTGGGCGAAGTTGCCCAATGTCACCGGTGTGGAGAGCAGGTGCGGAAGCAGTCGCAGGGCCTGCTCGGGCCAGAGGGTGCGCCCGTCCTCGGGCAGAGCGTCGGCGGGCACCCCCACGTGGGCGAGGAAGCCCTGGAAGTAGTCCACGCTCATGGGCACGGTGTGGGGGCGGCCATCGCCCACGCCGTCGGGCCAGCCCGTCCAGCCCTCTCCCCAGTCGTCCACCGGCTCATCCCCACCAGCAGCCGGGCGGACTGCCCGCCCGGGTGTGCCCGCTACGTCTCCCGGTGCGGGCTCCTCCTCTTCAACGTCCTCCTCCTCGTCCTCGTCCGTGGTGCTCGCGACGCCCGGCACGAAGGAGGAGGAATGAGGTGTACCCGCCACAGCGTGTCGGGCGCTCGTATTGGGGAAGGGCGTAGGTGCCAGGGAGCGGTGACTCAGGCCGGGCAGCGGCCCACCCCGAAGCAGGCGAGGCGTGACGGAGGTGCACCCGGCCAGCAGCAGCAGGGCCACCAGGTGCAGCAGAGCCGGAGGAAGCCACCACCCGTGTTGGCGGAGGCAATGGGGCTGCACGTGCATGGCGAGCCTCCCTGGAGAGCCGTGTCCTCCACCTTACTGGCGCCTCTGACAGCCTCACGGTGTCTGTCCGTTCGCCAGTGGGTAATTGCCCAAAACGCCGTGCCTGTGCGCCGCTGCGCCATGTCACCTTGCCGGGCATGGCACGGACCGAGAAAGAGAAGATGCTCGCGGGCGAGCTGTACCTCGCCACGGACCCGCAGCTGACGGCCGAGCGCGCCCGCGCGCGCAAGCTCCTGCACGCCTACAACCAGTCCACCCAGGACGAGCCGACCCTGCGCGAGAACCTGCTCTCTCAACTCCTGGGCGCGGTGGGCGCGGGGACGTGGATCGAACCGCCGTTCTTCTGTGATTACGGCGAGCACATCCGCATGGGCGCTCGCGTGTTCATGAACTTCCAATGCGTCATCCTCGACTGCAATCCGGTGACGATCGGCGATGACGTGTCCGTGGGGCCCAACGTGCAGATCTACGCCGCCACCCACCCCCTCGACCCCGACGAACGCATCAAGGGCCCCGAGCTGGGCCGCCCCGTCACCATCGGCTCCAAGGTGTGGATCGGCGGCGGCTCCATCATCTGCCCCGGTGTCACCATCGGCGAGGGCTCCACCATCGGTGCTGGCAGCGTGGTGGTGCGCGACATCCCTCCCTATTCCTTCGCCGCCGGCAACCCCTGTCGCGTCATCCGCAACCTGCGCTGAGCCTCTCGTATGGTTGAACCCGATTCCACTGTTCCTCCCCTCGCGCGTGAGTGGGCCGCGCGCTTCTCCTCCTTCGAGCAGGTTCGCGCCGTGGCGCTCGGTGGTTCCTCCGTGACGGGAGCCGCCGATCCGCTCTCGGACCTGGACCTCATCGTCTATGCCAGCCCGCCTCCTCCCGCCGAGGCGCGGCGCGCCCTCATCCTCCCCACCGCCCGCAGGGCCGAGATCGACAACACCTTCTTCGGCACCGGCGACGAGTGGATCGATTCGAGCGGCCAGGGCGTGGACACCGCCTGGTGGAGCCCGGAGTGGATGGAGGACCAGCTGGAGCGCGTCCTCGTGCGCTTCGAGGCGTCGCTCGGCTACACCACCTGCTTCTGGCACACGCTGCGCAACTCCCGCGTGCTCTTCGACCGCACGGGGTGGCTCGCGCGGCTCCAGGACCGGGCCCGCGGGCCCTACCCGGAACCCCTGCGCCGCGCCATCGTGGCGAAGAACCACCCGGTGCTGCGCAGCAAGCTGTCCTCGTACCTCGAGCAGATCGAGCTCGCGCTGCGCCGGGCGGATCCGGTGAGCGTGCAACACCGGGTGACCGCCTTGCTGGCGAGCTACTTCGACATCCTGTTCGCGGTGAACCGCGTCCCCCACCCGGGCGAGAAGCGGCTGCTGGCCCACATCGGGCGGCTGTGCCCGAAGCGCCCCCCAGCGCTGGAGCCCCAGGTGAAGGCGGTGATTCGCGCGGTGGGTCAGCCCGAACAGGACCTGCTGCCCAACCTCCATGCGCTGCTGGATGGACTCGACGCCCTGCTGGTGTCCGAGGGCCTGCCGACGGACTGGAACGTGTCCTGAGCCCGGGCCCCGGGACTCGGGGCCCTCTCCCGTGTCATCAGGTCATGTTACGCTGCCTCACCCATGAGGTTCAGCGCATGAACGGGACCGAATCCGGACGAGCCGATGACAGGTGGCTGAGAGCGCGGCGGCACAGGCTGTGGCGCCAGGCGGCCAACGAGCCCGTGGAGCCGCAGTTGCCCCTGCCCGGCACCGAGGTGGGCGGACTGCTCCTCGAGGCGAGGCTGGGCACCGGCAGCCAGGGCGCCGTGTTCCGGGCCCGCGGCGCGAGCGGCAGGCCGTACGCGGTGAAGTTCATCTACCTGCCCCACTCGGCGGCGTGGGCCTGGCGCGAGCTGGAGGTGCTGCTGCGCCTGCGGCGCCTGGGCTGGGTGGCGGTGCGCGGGCACGGCGAGTGGCCGGACAGGGCGCCGCGCTTCGTCTACCTCGTCATGGAGTACGTGGAGGGACGGGCGCTGCACGAGTGGGCCCGGCAGTGCAATCCCTCGGCGCGGCAGGTGGCGCGAGTGGTGCGGGCCCTGGCGCGGCAACTGGCGGCGGTGCACCGGGCGCAGGTGGTGCACCGGGACGTCAAGTGCGCCAACGTGGTGGTGCGGGAGACGGACGGGTTGCCGGTGCTGGTGGACTTCGGCGTGGGCACCTTCCCCGGGGCGCACCACGTGACGGGGCCGCTGCTGGTGGGCACCGCGCTCTACCGGAGTCCGGAGGCCGAGGCGCACCAGCGGCACCGTCCGAGCCAGCGCTACGAGGCGAGCGCCCGGGACGACACGTGGGCGCTGGGCGTGCTGCTCTACTGGCTGCTCACGGGCTCCTACCCCTTCGATGTGGAGGAGACGGGGGACTCGCTGGAGGACGCGCGGTCCCTGGGCGAGGCCATCCTGCACCACCGTCCCGAGCCGCCCCATGCGCGCAACGTGCGCGTGCCCCGGGCGCTGGGCGAGGTGTGCCAGCGCATGCTGGAGAAGCAACCCGAGGCGCGCTACCCGGACGCCCTGGCGGTGGAGGCCGCGCTGGAGGCGGCGCTGGCGGGCGCGGACGCCGCGTGGGACGAGCCGCTGTGCGAGGCGTGGGGCCCGGACAGCGCCACCACTGTCGCGGAGGTGGAGCTGGAGGACGAAGAAGCGGAGGCACTGTCGCCGCGGCTGACGGAGCGCGAGCGGCACCACCCCGGGCCCGGCGAGCCACCCATGCAGCAGGAGCCGCCCACGCCGGTTCCGCCCACCGTTGCCGCGCTCCCCTCGGAGCTGCCCCCTCCCAAGGAGGAAGCTCCGCCCGTTCACGAAGCGCCGCGAGCCCTGCCCTGGCGTGTGGTGCTGGCTGGCGCGGCCCTCGTGCTGGTGCTGGGCGGAGTGGCCCTCTTCCTGGCGCGGCGCTCGCATCCTCCAGCGGCTCCGGAGGTGCCACGGGTGACGCCTCCGGTGACCTCGCTGCTTCCCATGCCGGAGGTCTGGTTCCGCCTGGGTCAGGAAGTGGCGCCCCCGTGGAAGCCACCCGAAGGTGACGGCGGCGCGGAGCCCTCCGAGGCCGCAACCCCCGCGCCCGTCGCACGTGCGACGCTTCATGAGGAAGACAGGCGCGTGAAGACTCCACCCCGCGAGGCTCCCACTCCCCAGAGCGACACTCCGCAGCCGAAGAGCTCGGGCTCCACCGCCGCCAGGGCGGGCTCGGCCCTGCTCATCTGCTCTCTCGCCTCGGGTTGCCCCGGCCCCACCACCTCCTCCTCGGTGCGCCCCGCGCCCCCACCCGCCGAGTGCCCACCCGGCTCCGTGCAGACCATGAAGGAGTTGGGTCTGCGCTTCGGCCGCCGACAGGACGTGGACCTTCCCGGGCTCAAGACCACGGACGACGAGTTCACCGTGCGCTCGGGCCCGGGCACCACGCTGAGCCTGAGCGGAGAGGATTGGGGAAAGCTGCCCGACGGCACCGTGTTCTCCGGGGTGCTCTTCGTCGGGGAGACGCGCGTGTACGGCCGCTTCACGGAAGCCCATACGCCGGATGGGCACACCTGGCCCGTGTGCCTGGAGTTCTACGACGTGCAGACGGACGACAAGCGAGGTGTGTTCAGGGAGCCCGGCGGTGATGCGGATACGGCTCGTATCCGGGGAATCGTGGGCCTCGTTCCGGTGGAGCGCTTCGAATAGGCCGGCAGGAGCCAACGTCAGGGGTGAGTGATATTCTGCATCACTCCGAAGGTTCTCCCGCGCATGTCCACTCCTCTCTCCCCCATCTCCCTGCTGCTCGCGGTCCTCGCCGGTATGTCCGCCATGGCGCTGCCCGTACCAGGGGACTCGGGCGCGAGGGGCACGCGTCACCTCGAGCTGACGGCGGACAACGCCGGGCAGGTGCACGAGGTGGGCATCAGTCTCCATCACTCCACTTCGCTGGTGTTCGACGCACCTCTACTGCGAGGTGGGGTGGCGGTGGAGGACGAGCGGTTGGTGGCGGTGGCGGTGAACGAGGCGCGCGGAATGGTCATGCTCCTGCCCTCGGGTGTGCCGCTGGACAGGCCGTTGTGGCTGACGGTGCGCTTCGCGGACGAGCATGTGCCAGAGAGCGTCACCTTCCGGCTGGTGGCGCGTCTCTCCCGGGCCGAGCAGGAGGTGCGGGTGGCCCGCCGGCCCCGTTCCGCCGGGTCCTTTCAGCAAGAGGCCCGGCAGGAACGTGAGCGAGCCGAGCGGTGTGAGGCCCACCTGGCTCGTACCCAGGTGGAGTCCCGGCGCCGCGAGAGCCTCACGGACCTGTTCGACGCCGGGCTGGTCGTGGAAGGCAAGACCCTCTTGGTGAGGAACCTCAAAAAGGACATCACCCAGCGCTCGGGTGATGCCCTCCTGGTACGAACCGCATACAGCTACCGCTCCGAGACGATGGCTCGGGTCGCGGTGGAATTGAAGATGAAGAACGATGGCACCCAGCCCTGGACGGTGGGCGAGGTGGCGGAGCTGGTGAGCAAGGAGGGCGCGCGGCTGCCCGTGCTGGGCGTCTGGCCGCGCGAGCCCCTTGCTCCGGGAAAGTCGAGCCGTGTCGTGGTGGAGGCGGAGGCCACGCGGGCTCAGTCCCAGGGAACCTTCCTCCTCGTGCTGACGGAGGCGGACGGGCCGCGCACCGTCACCGTGCACGGCGTGGTGTTCCCGTAGGCGTGACTTCCGCCGTCATCACGGCCCGCGAGGGCACACTCCGCCTCCGAGCGTGTTCCACGCCCCGCACGTGTCCCAGCGCGGCGCGCCCGGCTCCTGCACCACCAGGCTCAGGGCCACGTCGTTCTCCACCTCCTCCCAGTTCTCGGGCATCCCGGGCGCCCGCACCGTCACCAACTCGATGCGCCACTCTCCCCGCAGCATCACCCACCGCTGTATCCAGTACAGCTCCTTCCAGTAGCTCGCCGAGTACACCACGGGCCTCGTGTACAGCCTGCTCGTCATCGGCCGCACCCACAGCCTCTCGAACTCCCCCCGTGTCTCGTCCGCTTCCTTGTAGAGCTCCTTGCGCAGCTGCCGTGTCACTTCCCCCACATCCTCCTCGAGCACCTCCTCTTCCAGCCGCTCGACGGTCACCTCCACCACCACCAGGTCCGTCAGCGTCTCGCCGATCGTGAGCCTCACCCAGGAGTCGTCCTCCTCGGGGCGCTCGGTGGAGATATGGGCCGTGGCCCCGGAGGGCACGGCGAGGGAGACGGGCGTTCCAGGCACCTGCAGGCGCACCAGCGGCTGCCTCTTCCACAGCTCCCAGGGGCGTCCCGTCATGATGCCCAGCGCGAGGCAGGCCACGGTCAGCCACACCGCGATGAGTGCGCCCTCATACACGCGCCTCGGTTCATCGAAGGACGGCGACATCAGCTCCCACGTCAACACGCCCGAGACCGCGAGCACCGCCCCCACGGCGCCTCCCACCAGATGCGCGAAGTTGCTGCCCGGCTGTCCGCACTCGCAGGCGCCGTAGATGGTGGAGACCACGAGGCCCATGCAGCTCGCGGCCGGCGCGAGCCGGTAGCGCCAGTGCCACCACCACACCTGCCGGCCCGGGCGGAAGCAGAGGACCAGCAGCGCTCCCAACAGTCCGCAGATGCCGCCGGAGGCGCCCATCGCCAGCACCTCCGGGTAGAAGCCCATCATCAGGGCGTTGGAGACCAGGATGGACAGCGTGTACAGCAACAGCAGGCGCCAGGGGCCGAGCAGCCCCTCCAGGTACATGCCGCACAGCAGCAGCGAGGTGAGGTTGACCAGCAGGTGCCGCCACCCCAGGTGCAGGTAGCCCGCGCTCAGCAGGCGCCAGGGCTCGGGGCCGAGCGCGGCCGGGCTGAGCCCCGCCCCCATCCGCTTCAGCGTGACGTAGGACTCCACGTCACCGCACATCCGCGCGATGGAGAAGACGAGGAGGTTGACGGCGATCAGCGTCAGGCAGGCGAAGGGAAACCGCCGGGGCGTGAGCGCGTCGAGCAGCAGCCGCACGTACCGCGGCGGCGCGGAGGCGTGTCGGTCAAAGGAAGGCGTCGGAGGAAACATGGGATGGAGCTCGCGGGAGGTCGTGTCCCGGTGGACTCTACCTCTGCGGACACCTTCGCGATACTACTCACGCGGTCAACCTCACGGGTTCCCACGCGCGCGGCGGATGGCCGTAGCCCAGCCAGTCGGATGCGATGGGGCTGACGGGGCCGGGGGCGCTGTCCACGGGTACAATTCCCTTCCAGGGTTCTGCTGCCGACAGTGAAGGCAAATGCCTTTCACCATCCGAATCGACAAGCCACTGACCCCGCTGCTGGAAGAGCTTCCTTCTCCCGTGCGCGTCTCCCTCCAGGCCCACCTCCAACGCATCGCCGAGGTGGCCGAGTACCTGCCCCCCATGGATCCACGTTGGACGGAGCTCGCCCAACGTGATGGGGATGGTCTGCGGACCTATGTCGCGGGTTGTTGTGTCCGTCTCCACCTGCTGCCCGACAGGCGCCAGGTGCGGGTGGAGCAGATCGGCCGTGTGCGGGTGTCCCTCTGCCTGCCCACCGCGCTCCCGGTATGAGCCTGCTCGCTCTCCTTGTGGACTCCACCCGCTTCCCTGCCTGGAGTGTTGCTCGGAGGCGGTTGCACTGCCGCCTGGCGGACACTACCGGCTCACGGAAACGCTCTCTTCCCATTGCACGCCTAGACTCCGCTGGTCATGCATGAGCGTGCGGGTGGGATGTCCGTGGAAAGGGAGATCCTCGTGCCAGAAGAACGCATTCGAGTGGGAATCCTGGAGGATCAGCGTGTCTTCCGGGAGAGCTTGATCGCTCTCTTCGAGAGCTCCGGGATGGAAGTGGTCGCGCAGGGCGCGGACGCGGAAGGCTTCCTGGCGCAGCTACAGCAGCGGGCGCCGGACGTGGCGGTCGTGGATCTCCGGCTCGAGCGCTCGGACACCGAGGTGGTAGGCAACGGCCTGGAGGTGCTCGAGAAGCTACGTGAGCTGTACCCGAACATGCGCTCGCTCGTTCTCTCGGGCTTCCGGGACATGCCGCTGGTGGAGCGCTGCTTCCAGGTGGGAGCGGCTGGCTACCTGAGCAAGCTCAACGTGAGCTGCGAGGAAGTGGTCGCCGCCGTCGAGCAGGTGGCGCGTGGAGAGTGGCTCGTGCCGCCGGAGTTCATGGTTCCAGCGGCGGCCCCGTCTCCCGCGCGGGACGAGCGTGCGTCGCTGCTCGGGCGCATCACCGAGCGCGAGCGCGAGGTGCTCACGCTGGTGGCGGCCGGCACGGACAACCTGCAGATCTCCGCCCGGCTGGGCATCACCGAGCGCACGGTGAAGGCGCACGTCTCCAACCTCTACCGCAAGCTGGGGGTGCAGAGCCGCGTGGAGATGGCGATGCTTGCCTGCCAGTTGGGGCTCGCCCGCCCCGCGGACGCGCAGCACGCGTAGCCTGGGTGGACACCCTGTACGGGAGGATGTGTACCGCGGTGCGATTTCGCGGGGGCGTGTCCGGTCCCATCATTAGAACCGGGCACGTCGACTCCCTCTGAAAAGTGCCCGGGCCGCGGAGGTGGTTGCCTTTCCCTCCGGCATCCGCTCCACGGCTCGTTGTCCCAATGTCCCCCCGGGCCGGGGCAGGGTCGTCCCACTCTGCCCCGGTCCCAGTTTCAGACGAGCAGCGTGCCGCCCTGCTTCTTGCGGAAGGCGGTGAGCTTCTGGATGAGCTCGGCACCCTGGACACTCTTGGAGAGGTAGCCGTCCGCGCCCGAGGCCAGGGCCAGGGCGCGCAGCCGGGACTCGTCCGAGGCCGAGTAGAGGATGAACTTCGTGCTCTGCGGCGCATAGCGGCGGGCCAGGCTGACGACCTGGTCGCCCTTGAGGGCGGGGAAGTTCACGTCCAGCAGCACGAGATCCGGCTCTCCGTTGCGCACCAGGTTGGACACGCCCAGGGCGGAGTTGTGCGTCTGGACCTCGAAGCCGCCGTGCGAGCTCAAGGTGCGGCGGACGAGATCCAGCTGATCCGGATCATCGTCCACCACGAGGATGCGGACCTTGGGGGCCGCGACGTCAGGCATGGTTTCTCCCGAGATACTTGCGGATGGTATCGAGCAGTTGGTCGCGGTCCAGGGGTTTGGTGAGGTAGGCGTTGCAGCCGGCGGCCGTGGCCTTCTCCTGGTACTCGCGCCCGGCGTGGGCGGTGACGGCGATGACGGGGATGGAGGCCGCGGCGGGCAGCTGGCGCAGGCGGCGGGTGGCCTCCCAGCCGTCCACGCGCGGCAGGGACAGGTCCATCAGGATGAGGTCCGGCGCGTCACGGGTGGCGCGCTCCACGCCCAGCTCCCCGTCCTCGGCCTCCAGCACCTCGTACTGACCGCCGAGGTAGCGCCGGACGATGTCGCGGTTCTGCGGGTTGTCCTCGACGTAGAGGATGCGCGGCAGCCGGCCGGCGCGCTGGGCGCTCTGCTTGAGGAGCAGGCCCTTGGCCTGGCCGATGACGTCCTCGAGCGCGTGGCCGCCCTTCTGGACGAAGCCGGCGAAGCCGTCGCGTAGGACGGATTGCTCCTCGCCCGAGAGCGTCTTGCCGGTGAGGACGACGACCGGGACGTTGAGCTTCTCGGCGCGCAGGCGGCGCAGCACCTCGAAGCCGTCCAGGTTGGGCATCATCAAGTCGAGCACCACGAGGGTGGGCGGGGAGACGCGCGCCTTGAGGAGGGCGTCCTCGCCGCTGTGGGCCTCGGTGGTGGAGAAGCCGGCGCGGCGCAGGGAGCGGCTGACGAGCTCGCGGGTGGAGGCGTCGTCGTCCACCACCAGCACCTCGCCCACGCCGGTGGTGGTGCCGATGCTGCGGCGCACCACGTCCACCAGGTGCTCGGGCTCGATGGGCTTGACGAGGTACTCGCAGGCGCCCAGGGAGAAGCCGCGCGCGCGCTGCTCCTCCACGGAGATGATGATGACGGGGATGCGGGCCAGGTCCGGCTCGCTCTTGAGGGTGGACAGCACGCTCCAGCCGTCCAGGCGGGGCAGGTAGATGTCCAGGACGATGGCCTGGGGGCGCAGCTCGCGGGCCTTCTTGAGCGCGTCCAGGCCATCGGAGGCCGTCACCACCTCGAAGCCGGCGGGGGTGAGCTGCCCGGCGATGAGCTGCTGCACGAGCACGTCGTCATCCACCACGAGCACGGTGCCGCCCTGGGCCACGGCCACGAGCGAGGCGGCCACGTCCTGCACGGCCACGGGCCTGTCCAGCTCGCGCGAGCCACCCAGGGACTCGCCCTCGAGGATGCCGGCCAGCCGCACGGTGAAGGTGGTGCCGCGGCCCAGGGTGCTCTGCACGGACACGTTGCCGCCCAGCAGCTTGCTCAGCTCCCGGACGATGGCCAGCCCCAGCCCGGTGCCGCCCACCTTGCGCGTGGTGGAGCCGTCCACCTGGCGGAACTTCTCGAAGATGAAGGGCAGCTGGTCCGGCGGAATGCCGATGCCCGTGTCCTCCACGGTGAAGACGGCCTCGTTGCCCTCCGCGCGCACGCTGAGCGACACCTCGCCGGACTCGGTGAACTTGGCCGCGTTGGACAGCAGGTTGAGCAGGATTTGCCGCAGCTTCAGCGCGTCCGTGCGCACGTACTGCACCCGCTCGTCGATGTGCAGGGTGAGCTCGACGTCCTTGCCCTTGAGGTACTCCTTCACGGTGGAGGTGCAGTCCTCGCCCAGCTCCTGCATGTCCACGCGCTCGACGACGATCTCCGCGCGGCCCGCTTCGATCTTCGACAGGTCGAGGATGTCGTTGATGAGGGCCAGCAGCGTCTGCGCGTTCTTCTTCACCACGTTGAGGTCGCGCCGGCCGTGGGCCGTCAGGCGGCTGCCCTCCTCGCGCGCCAGCAGGTCGCAGTAGCCGATGATGCCGTTGAGCGGCGTGCGGATTTCATGGCTGAAGTTGGCGAGGAACTCGCTCTTGAGGCGGGCGGAGGACTCGGCCTCGCGCGCGCGCTCCTCCTCGTTGCGCTTGGCGATGGCCAGCTCCGTGGCCAGCCGGTCCAGGTCCTCGTTCTGCTGACGGATGATCTCCATCTGCAGGGCGCGCTGCTGGTAGCTGGCCAGGGTGCGCGCGGACACGGCGCGGCTGCGCTTGAGCTCCTCCAGGTTCTCCGCCAGGCGCTTGTTGGCCTCCTGCAGCTCGGCCTGGGACTTGCGCAGGTTCTCCTCGGCCACCTTGCGCTCGGTGACGTCGTCGGTGATGCCCAGCACGTAGAGGGCCTCTCCGTTGTCATCCAGCAGCGGCAGCTTGCGGGTGGCGAAGATGCGGTCCTCGGTGCCCACCCGGGCCACCTCCTCGAAGACCTTCATCTTCTTGGTGGTGATGATCTCCGTGTCGATGGCGATGAAGGACTCGGCGATCTCCGGGGGCATGTAGTCCCGGTCCGTCTTGCCGATCAGCCACTCCTTGGACATCTGGAACATGTCCGCCAGCGTCTTGTTGACGACCCGGAGCTTGCGCTCCCCGGCGTCCTTGGCGAAGAGGACGAAGGGGAGGTTGTCGACGATCTTCTCCAGCAGCCAGCGCGAGTGCTGCTGCTCCTCCTCGGCCTGCTGGTGCTGGCGGCGCTCGATGATGCGCTCGAGCTCGCGGCGCACCACCGGCACCAGCATGGGCAGCCGATCCATCTGGAGGTAGCTGCTGGCACCGGCCTCCTCCATGGCTGCGCGCATCTCCTCCTCGTCGAAGCGGGAGGAGAGGACGATGAAGGGGCGCCCGGGGGCCTTCTCGCGCAGCAGCGGCGCCACCTCGCGCAAGCCGAGCCCCGGCGCCTCCGCGGCGCAGAGGATGACGTCCCACGGTTTCTCGAGCGACGCCTTCAGCTGCTCAGCGGAGGACACGCGCTCGGAGGAGACCTCCACGTTCGCGCGCCGCAGCACCTCCAGCACCTGGGTGGCCTCGCCCTCGCCCAGCGCGAGGAGCAGCCGGGGCGTGTCCTGGCCCGACACAGCGGGAGCCGGTGTGGTGGTCATCGGTCAGTTACCCCCGAACGCGAGAACCGTCAGCGTCGTGTTGATGTGGAACCCCGAGTAGATTTCGAAGTTCACGTTCATTCCAGCCGCCGGGGGTGCGTGGCGCAAGGTGTCGGCCAGTTGGGCCGTGGTTCCAACCACGTGGGAATAGTACATGCGGCCGCCGCAGTGGAAGAGGAGGGCGGCCTGGGGATTCTGGACGCGGCGGGGCAGCTCGTCCTGGAAGAAGGAGCGGGTGAGGCCGGCCATGTCGCCCAGCTTCATGAGCTCCAGCTCGGTGCCCTCCTCCAGGAGGTTGGCGAAGAGGATGGAGTGGTCGGGCAGGGCCTTCCAGGGGGAGCGGATGAAGTACTCGCGGCCCACCTTGAGGGCGGTGGGCTGGGCGGCGAAGCCGCGGGGCTTGCCGTACTCCAGCTCCTCCACGGGGATGCCGAGCAGCTCCGAGTAGCGCAGGGCGGCGGGCTTGCCGTCGATCTCCAGGGCGCGCTGGGCGCTCTCGTCCACCTTGGTGATGACGAGCCGCTCGCCGGTGGGCACGTACCAGTGCGAGCGCAGGGCGGCCCAGGGGGCGTTCGTCTTGAAGAGGGCCACCAGCACGCAGTCGGTGGCCACCTCGCCGTCCACGTGGAGCAGGGCGGACTGCTTGGCGGGGTCCAACTCGTGGTCGGAAGCGCCGCCGCCCACGAGGATGAGGGCGGGGTTCTTCTCGAGGATGCCCAGCAGCAGCTCCTCCTTCTTGTAACGGAAGCCATCGTCGATGACGAGGCCGACGAACTTGCGCGAGTCGATGTCCTGCTGGCGCACGCCCAGGTCCTGCGCGGCGCGCTTCATGGCCATGGCGCCCGCGCCCACCGCGTCCAGGGTGAGGCCGGTGCCCAGGCCCAGGCCCACCTCGAAGTCGCCGTACAGCGCGCCCAGCACGACGTTGCCGCGGTAGATGCCCTGGTTGTCCAGCTCGCCGTTGGTGGTGGCGCCCACCAGGCGGGTGCCCGCGGGCAGCCGCTCACGCACCGCGCGGTTGAGCGCCTGTTGGTCCCTGTCCCGCGAGGCGAAGAGGGTGACGAGCTTCGGTGTCACGCCTTCCAGTTGTTTGAGGAGGTCCTCGGCGGCCGCGATCGGGTCGGACAGAGTGGTGCGGGCCGTCTGCATCTTCACGATTGCCAAGGAGGACCTCCGGGGGGATGGGCGGCGGCGCTAGAAGCCGCTGCCCGGGTGTGTTTTGTGGCAGGCGCCGGTGCACTGCTGGAAGGACTCTTTCCCGCCGCCCACGTACATGTGCTGGATGGGCCCGAACTTCTCCACGTGCGACTGGGGGTAGCTGGTGTGGCACGAGAGGCAGGCGGACTTGCTGGTGCGCTGGGTGCTCTCCTGCGACACGTGGCAGGAGGAGCACTGCTGCAGGGGGGCGTCGAAGCGGCCGCGCGAGTGGACGAAGTGGGTGCGCACGGCGATGGGCCCCTCCAGCTCGAAGGCGAGCGGGGCGTGGCAGGTGGCGCACGTGGCGCGGTTGTCCAGGGCATGCAGCACCTTGCCCAGCTCGCCGCCCTCGGTGTGGCAGGTGGCGCACTTGCCCGTGGTGAGCTCTGGCTCGGTGTGCTCGCGCGTGCCCACCTGGATTTCGATGGTGCGGCTGGCGGCGATGTCCTCGCCCAGGTAGATGCGGCGGGCCTTCACCGTCACCAGGTAGGTGCCGGGCTCGGCGTTGAGCGGCAGCTTGTTGGTGAAGGTGTCCCGCACCGGCGCGTCCCAGCCCGCGTGCGTGGGATCGTACGCGCCACCGAAGAGCTTGTTGGCCGGAGGCACCGTCATGGCCTGCGCGTACACCCCATCCCGCTCGGGCGTACCGATGGAGATGGACTCCTCGGGGCCGAGGAAGTCCTCCATGGGGATGATGTTGCGCAGGGGCTGGATGCTCTGGGCAGGCCCGATGATGGACGCCGACAAATTGCACTCGCGGTGCTTGCGACGATAGTACGTCGCGGAGGCGTCCGAGAAGCCCCGGTAGTACTGGAGGCCGGACTCGACCTGTCCGGCGAGGAATTCGTTGTAGGTCGGCAGGCTGCCCTCCGGGTGCAGGCGCTTGCCCGCTCCGTCCCTGAAGGTCATCCGGAACGTCACCTCGGAGCCGGGGGCGTAGGTGCCATCCGCGCGCGGCGGGGTGACGGGCGTGATGTCGATGTTGAAGCCGTAGGACCAGGTGGAGTGGCGCACCTGCTCCACGGGGATGCGGTACGGGGCGCCCGCGCGCGCCGACCAGTCCACCAGCAGGGCGCGGGTGTCCGGGGAGAAGCTGAAGGTCGTGGCCCCGGTGCGAGCGTTGCGCACCTCGACGAGCGCCTCCTCCTCGAAGGCGTGCGCGCCCGCGCAGGAGGTGGCCGAGCCGCAGTCGCGGGTCCACTGGATGGCGCGCATGCGGCGGATGAAGAAGTCGTCGCTGGACTTGCGCCTGCTCTCGCTGCCCAGGTTCAGGGGGATGACGCGGCCGGTGGGGCGGCCCCAGGCGTCCACGGGCATCACGGTGATGACGCTGGGCTTCTCCATCCAGTGGGAGGAGCGGTAGAAGCGGCGGCGGGTGAAGGTGCCGTCCCCGTTGGCCGAGAAGGTGGGGTCCGCGTCCGCCAGCACCGTGCCCTGCCAGGCCAGCGACGCGAAGTCACCGGAGCGGCGCAGGCTCCCCACGCCCCGGTCCTCCGTGGCCGTTATCGCGGCACGCAGGTCGATCTGGTTGATGAAGAAGGTCTGCCCGGCCCGCACCCGCAGCGGGGTGCCCACGCCGTTGTTCACCTCGAGCGCCAGGGCCACCGGCTTCGTCACCGGCCGGGGCCACTTGAGCTCCTCGGCGTCCGCCTCGGTCTGCGCCTGCGCCTCGGTCTGCGCCTGCGCCTGGAGCGCGAAGCCGGAGGTCTGCTCGAGCGCCTCGCGCTCACCACAGCCCGTCCCGAGCAGGGCCAGGGCCGCGAGCCACACGCCGCGCCGGATCCCCTTCATCCCCGGGGTACGGACAGACGAGTGCGACTGCACACAAAGCGCTCCAGTTCCGCTCATGGCGGCCCTCCATTGCTGTCGTGGTGGCGGGCGTGCCGCGCCCGACCGCGTGTCGTGCTTCCAACTCCGCTTTCCTACCCGCCAGGTGGGGAGCGGAAGCGCTTGAATCATCCCCTGTTTTCCGGGGAACGGCTTTATTCAAGCAACGACAGAATAGAAGGTTCGTGCCTGGAATTTCAACGTCCAGAGTAATTATTTACCGTCGGGAACAGGCCTGACTGTGCGCTTCTGACAGGATGCAGCGCGTCAGGTGTGTGCCCGCGGTGGACGGACGTGGGAGGACTCACCACGTCACGTGTGTGCGGAGGGGTTCGGGCGTGGGAGGGCACACCACGTCAGGCCACGTCAGGCGAGGGCCTGGGGCAACTCGACGGTGAAGGTGGAGCCCTGGCCGGGACGGCTGGAGACGTGGATGGTGCCGCCGTGGGCCTCGACGAGCTGGCGGACGATGTAGAGGCCGAGCCCGGCGCCGGGTTGCCCGGTATCGCCCAGGCGCTCGAAGCGGCCGAAGAGGCGCTCCTGGGCCTCGTGGGGAATGCCCACGCCGTGGTCGCGCACGGCGAGGCGGGCGTGGGGGCCGTCGGCGAGCACCTCCACCTCGATGGGGTGTCCCTGGCCGAACTTGAGGGCGTTGCTCAGCAGGTTGGTGGCCACCCGGTCCAGGCGCTCGCGGTCCCACTGGCCGCGCACGGGGCCCTGGGCGTGGAGCCGCACGAGGCTGCCGGCGGCGGCGGCCTGATCGGCGAAGCGCTCGGCCACCTCCCGGGCGAGCGCGGTCAGGTCCAGCTCCTCGCGCTCCAGGGCGAGCGGGCCAACCGACAGCCGGGAGAGGTCCAACAGGTCATGCACCAGCAGGCCCATGCGGCGTGTCTCGCGCTCGGCGATGGCCAGGCCCTCCTGGGCCCGGGAGTCCGCCGGGAGGTGGCCGCGCAGCCGGTACAGGCGGAGCTGGAGCGCCAGCAGGGGGTTGCCCAGGTCGTGCGCGGCCACGCCCACCATCTCGAAGGCGCCCTGCACCTGGGCGCGCAGCCGCGCGTTCTCCCGCTTCAGGCGCAGCGTCCAGCGCAGCGCGCACCCCAGGGCCGTCCCCCCCAGGCCCGTGAGCAGCAGCAGGCCGCGTGCTTCCCCGCCGGGGAGGGGGCCGGGTGCCAGCAGAGGGATCGCCAGCAGGGTGACCATGAACAGGGTGGACGCGAGCAGGCCCACGCGCGCGCGAGGCGCGATGAGATGGAGATGCAGCGGCATGTGGCTTCCCCCCGAGTGACCCCCTTCGTGCAGGGTCGCAGTCAGGTTCCACCTTGCCTGTAGAGGGTCTGTGGAGGAATCGCCCTCGCGGGCAGGGGGGAGTCCATTTGATGACAGCGGCATCACCCCGGAGTACGAGGCCGGACCGAAATCCAAGGGGTTCGCGGGATGGCCGAGGGCGGCTCGGGGCGTTATGAGCGAACCCCCTTCTTTCATTCCGTGAGGGTCCGTTTCCGACCATGTCGTTCGTTCCAGGCAACAAGGTCCGCTACCTCCCCCAGCCCGAGTGGGGCGTGGGACATCTGCTGTCGATGCAGGACGAGGGCGCCAAGGCGCTCGTCCTCTTCCCCGCCCGGGAGGGAGAGCCGGTGCTGGTGTCCACCAAGGGCGGCGCCCTGGTGCACTACGTCCTGACGAAGGGCGAGCCGGTGCAGACGGCCAAGGCCCGGCGCGCCACCGTGGTGGGCGAGGAGGAGGGCGGACGGGGCCTGCGCCGCTACGTCATCCGCTATGCGGACACGGGCGAGGAGGACGAGCTGCCCGAGTCCGAGGTGCATGCGCTCGCGCCGCGCTCGGATCTGCTCAGCACGTTGCGCGAGGGCCGGGTGGGGGACGCGCGTGCCTTCACCCTGCGCAAGCAGGCGCTGGTGCTGGACGACGAGCGGCGGTGTGACGCGCTGGGCGCGCTGCTGGCCAGCCGGGTGATGGTGAAGCCGCACCAGGTGGGCGTGGTGCAGCGCGTGCTGAGCGCGCGCCGGCCGCGCTTCGTGCTCGCCGACGAGGTGGGCCTGGGGAAGACCATCGAGGCGGGCATGGTGTTCAGCGCCCTGCGCCTGTCGGGCCTGGCCCGGCGCGTGCTGGTGGTGGCCCCCAGCCACCTCACCGTGCAGTGGCTGGTGGAGCTGTTCCACAAGTTCAACCAGCTCTTCACGTTGATGGACTCGGAGCGGTACGCGCAGTCGCTCAAGGAGATGCCGGGCGTGTCCCCCTGGGCGCGCTTCCCGCTGGTGGTGACGAGCCTGGAGATGCTGGCGCGCGGCGAGGAGCACCGCGAGTCGGTGGCCGACGAGGACGCCTTCTGGGACCTGGTCATCATCGACGAGGCGCACCACCTCAAGGGCGAGAAGGCCTTCGAGGCCGCCCAGGGCCTGGCGGCCAACAGCTGGGGTCTGCTGCTGCTCACGGCGACGCCCATGCAGTTGGACCCGGCCGAGTACCACGGGCTGCTCACGCTCATCGACGCGTCCACGGCGCCCACGGTGAAGGGCTTCGAGCAGCGGCTGGCGCGCCAGGAGGAGCTGAGCGCGGCGGTGCGCGGGCTGCTGGAGGGCAAGGACGCGGCGGGCGCGGTGAAGGCGCTGGCCTCGCGCTTCCCGGACGACCCCAAGCTGAAGACGGAGAAGGACCGGGACGCGCTGCTGCAGCACCTGGCGGAGACGTACAGCCTGTCGGACCGGCTGGTGCGCAACCGGCGCGCGGTGGTGGGTGGCTTCTCCACGCGCCGCCTGCACCGCCACCCGGTGAAGCTGTCCGCGGACGAGCTGAAGACGCGCGACGCCGCCCTGGCCGCGCTCGCGTCCTCCAACCTGCGCGGCGCGCCGCTGGGCAACCTGCTGCGCCGCCTGGAGTCGAGCCCCGCCGCCTTCGGCGAGGCCCTGCGCACCAACAAGGCCCTGGCGGGCGTGGCCGGCAGCCTCAAGCTGCCCTCGCGCGACGCGAAGTTCGGCGCCTTCCTGGACGTGCTGCGCGGCCGCATCTGGGGCTCGGAGCCCAACGCCAAGGTGCTCGTCTTCACCGAGAGCCGCGACACCCTGGAGGCCCTGCGCTCGGAGCTGGGCCGCGAGGGCATCGAGGCGCTCGCGTACCATGGCGACCTGCCCATGGTGGAGCGGGACCGGCAGGTGGCGCGCTTCCGCGACCCCGAGGGCCCCAAGGTGCTGCTGTGCACCGAGGTGGGCGGCGAGGGCCGCAACTTCCAGTTCGCGCACCACCTGGTGCACTACGACCTGCCGTGGAGCCCGTCCACGGTGGAGCAGCGCATCGGCCGTCTGGACCGCATCGGGCAGAACCACCCCGTCGAGATTCATGTCTTCGATCCCGTGGGCACGCTGGCGGCGGACGTGCTGATGCTGCTCGCGGACGCGGTGGGCGTGTTCGGCGAGACGGTGGGCGGTCTGGACGCGGTGCTGGAGGAGGTGGAGGACCGGCTCACGGAGCTGGCGCTGCTGCCCCGTGAGTCGCGCGTGGCGTACGCCGCCGAGCTGAAGCAGAAGGTGGAGGCGGCGCGTGCACAGGTGAAGCGCGCGTATGATCCGCTGCTGGACATCCGCTCGTTCGACCGCGAGGCCGTGGCGCGGCTGGTGACGCGCGCGCAGGAGCGCATGGGCGTGGAGCCCGACGAGGAGGAGGAGCAGAGCCTCGACGAGGGCCTGTGGAGCGTGGCGCGCGACCTGGACGAGAAGCTCGAGGAGACGGTGACGGAGCTGGCGCGCCGGGTGGGCATCGGCGTGGACACCGACGAGCAGGTGGATGCCTTCCAGTGCGCCTTGCAGTTCGGCCACGCGCTGAAGGTGGAGGGTCTGCCGGGCATCGACATCACCGAGGACCGGACGGTGCTGGGCTCCTTCTGGCGCGACACGGCCGTGGAGGCCGAGGAGCTGGAGTACTTCGCCACGGGCCACCCCATCGTGGAGGCGCTGTTCGGCTTCCTGCGGGACGGGCCCTACGGGCGCAGTGGGGCGCGCTTCATCGAGAAGCGGGGGCCGATGAAGGCCCGGGGCGTGGAGCTGCTCTACCACGTGCAGATGCCGGAGCCCGAGGACACCTCGCCGGGCGCCCGGGTGCCGAGCCGGCAGATCGCCCGCTTCCTGGAGCGCACGCTGGTGCACGTGGCGGTGGTGGAGGGCCCCACGGGTCCCAAGGCCGACGCGGCGGTGCTGCCCGCCCTGGAGGCCGACGGCAAGTCGCTCAAGGGCGACGAGTGGCTGCGCCTCTTCCCGGGCTTCGGCGCCTTCGTGGAGAAGGGCGTGCCGGTGGCGCAGAAGGCCGCCGAGGCCGACCTGGCGAAGTTGCAGGCGCGGGCCCGCAAGGCCATCGAGTCCGAGCGTGACGCGGCGCTGGAGCGGATGCGGCTGTCGCTGACCCACCAGGGGCTGGAGGAGAAGGCCGTGGAGGCGCAGCTCTCCGCCGAGCGCATGCACTACGAGCGGTTGTTGATGGCCCTGGCTGGCGCGAAGGTGGTGCTCGACTCCGCCTGCGGCTTCGTCATCAACCGCTGAGCCTCCCCGCGCTCCCACTTGGATCAGGTATCGTCTGGCCCCGAGACGATGTCTGCCTGAGTGGGAGCACCCAGGGGGGCCCTGTACATGTCGAAAGCAGTGGTGATTGGCGGTGGGATCGCGGGTCTGTCGGCGGCGACCGTGCTGTCCCGGCACTTCGCCCGCGTCCTGCTGGTGGATCGGGATGGGCAGGGCGTACAGCACGAGCGCCGCGGCGTTCCCCAGGTGGACCACGTCCACGTGCTGCTGCGGCGCGGCTGGTTGGCCCTCGGCGAGCTCTTCCCGGGCATCGACGACGACCTGACCCGCGCCGGCGCCGCGTGGCTGGATTGGGGCCCCGGTTGTCATTGGGTCGGACGCTTCGGCGCCTTCCCCCGTCCCCCCTCGGACATCACCTCGCGCTCGTGCAGCCGCGGCCTCCTCGAGAAGACGATCCGCGCCCGCGTCGCCAGCAACCCGCGCATCGAGCTCGTCGAGCGCTTCGAGGCCGGCACCTTCCGCTGGGACTCCTCTCGCCGGCGCATCCTCGCCGTGAAGGCCGGCGATGGTCGCGAGCTGGAGGCCTCGCTCTTCGTCGATGCCTCGGGTCGCAATGGCCCCTTCCGCTCCCAGGCCGTGCTCGAGAAGGTGGATGCCCGGGCCAGCTACTCCACCTGCGTCGTTCGCATCCCCCACGCGGAACGGCTTCCGTTCCGGCAGATCTACGTCCAGGTGTGTCCCCCTCAGTTCCTGCGCGGCGGCGGGCTCGTTCCCATCGAGAACGGGTTGTACCTGGCCCTGCTGGTCGGCTCCGGCAATGAGCTTCCTCCCGGCGACCGCGAGGGGTTCCTGGACTACGCCCGCTCCCTGCGCGACCCCGCCCTCGCCCAGGTGCTCCCCGAGGCCGAGTTCCTGGGCCCCATCCACTGCTTCCGCAGGATGGCCGGCACTCGCGTGCTGAGCACGTCCCTCCAGTCCGACAACCTCGTCATGCTCGGCGACGCGCTGTGCTCCTTCAATCCTGTCTATGGCCAGGGCATGACCGTCGGCATGCTGTCCGCCCTCGAGCTCGGCCGCCAACTGGCTCGCGACGGGCGCACCTCACAGAAGGCTTTTCATGAGCTGGTGGATGGTCCCTGGCTCTCGGCCGCCAGTGAGGATCTGCGCGTCCCCGGGTGCTCCCTGGAGAATGTGAGCGCCACCCGGCGTCTCGCCATGTCTCTCAGCAGTGCCCTGGTGGACCGGGTCACGCTTCGGGCTACCTATGACCCGGATGCCCATCAGCGCATGATGCGCGTGCTCCACATGGTCGATCCGCCCTCGGCCCTCATGCCGCTCGCGTTGCCCAGAGTCGGGTAGCGCACGGGGGCGTATACCCTCACCCCGACCCTCTCCCAGAGGGAGAGGGAGGAGATGGGCAGGCGGAATCAGACTCGCAGCTTTTCTCTCAGGGTCTTCGCCCTCCCCTGCATGTCCGGGTCCAGGCTCGTCAGCTCGATTCCCTTGAGCCGCTGATCCAGGCTCTTGGGCACCTTCGTCTTCACCAGCTTGCCCTCCGCCTCCAATCCCTCCAGCCTCGCCAGCGCCTTGTCCACGATGCGCTCCCGTGGATGCCCCAACAGGCTGTCGAGGAAGTAGGGGTCCTCCGGCAGCTCGGGGTACTTCTCCAGGTAGTCCAGCACGCCCTGCGCCCAGGCCCGCGGATCCTCCGCGGACTCCATCAGCTTCTGCATGGCCTGCTTCTGCGCCTTGCGCTTGCCCTCCGGGTCGAACGTCTTCGCCAGACCCTCCGGCAGCTCTCCCCCCGTGAAGAGCGCGTCCGCCGCCGCCTTGTACTTCTGGTAGGACGCGCTGCGCTCGATTCGCTGCTGCGCCGGATCGTCCTGCCGGGACGTGTGACCGCGGCCCTTGCCTCGCGACGCGTCGATCTCCCGCCACGACTTCGTCCGCTTGCCGGAGAAGCCCCCGCCGCCTCGATCGTCGTCTTTGTCACGTGCCATTCTTCACTTTCCCTTCCGAGCACTCCACAGCGCCACCGTGCCGCGCTTCACCAGGGTGCGGACCTTCGTCAGCTCCTCGGGTGTCAGGGGATGCTCCTCGTCCTGCTCCGCCTCGAACAGCGCCTCGTCCGCGTACGCGGTGAGGGCCGCGGGCACTGGCGGAGTCTCCGTGCCCGGCTCTTCCATCGCCCTGGCGGCCACGCTCGCCAACCCCTGCGGCCAACCGAGCTCCAGCATGGCATGCAGCTCGAAAAGCAGGTGGCGGGCAACGGCATATCCTTCGTCCGTGAGCCCCGCCCCGTCAAGGGCACCCAGCAGCGCGTCCTGCTTGTTTTCGAACGCATCGTGCAGCCGCGTCCGCCCCCGCTCGTCGTCCTCCAGATAACGCCAGGCCGCCTCCACGAATGCCGTGTCCGGCTCCCCCGGGGCGAACGGCCTGGGCGCCTCCGTCTTCTGCTTCTTCGGCCTCGGCGCCCGAGGCTCCTCCTCCAGCCGCACCGGCTTGCCTTCCTCCACCAGGTCCCACAGGCCCAGCAGGTTCTGGAAGAGCCGGCGCGCCAGCTCCGGGGACTCGAAGCGCGGCTCGCGCTCGAAGAGGCCGGAGATGGCGTCCCCCGAGGGGCGCCCCTCCGTGTGGGCCTGCCGCATGTGCGCCAACACCGTGAGGCTGTCGTGCGGCGTGCCCGCGAGCTCCAGCAGCCCGTCGAGCACCTGCGCGCCCTCGAAGTGGTGGACGAAATCCATTCGCTTGGAACGGGAGCGACTCATGAGGTGCACACCGTAGCGCCCGGACGGCGGGGAGGCACGTGACTCCGTACGGCCTCTTCCACTACTCGCCCATCAGATCGTCCTGGTGCTGCTTGGGGTTGCTGGGCCATTCGTAGTCCTCCGGGACGTGGCCGCCACCGTGCTGGGCCGTGCCGTCCCAGCTCACGTCCGGGTAGCGCGGGTCGTAACCCGACCCCTGGCGCTCCGGCTCGCCCGTCACCTCCGTGCGGTTGGCGGGCGCCACGAAGGGCGTCTGGATGGGTTCGTCGGGCAGGTTGATTGCCATGTGTGGGTTCCTCCAGGGCAACCATAGGAATGCTCCCCGGCCATGGCCCGGGCCGCCCCGGGAAGACCAGGCAGGGAGTCAGAGGCATGCATGGCCTTCCGTTTCCGTCCATCCCACCCTAGGCTGCCGCCCCGTCCATGAGCGAATCGTCCTCGGAGAGATTGAAGGCCGCCGTCCTGGCGCTGTACCAGGCGCGCCCGGTGGAGGGACCTCCTGGAGACGGCGGACAGCGCTCCGTGTGGCACCTGTCGCCCCAGGGCGCGGAGCTGCTCTCCTTCGTGGACAGCGAGGGGAAGGTGCAGCGCCAGGAGTTGACGCTGCTGGGTGAGCACTGCGTGTGGATGAGCGGTGTGGGCCTGCGCACCGGACGGGTGGAGCAGGATGGGGCCGCGCGCGCCGCGGCCAGTGTCGTCCACCCGGATGCCGAGCCCGTCCCCGCCCGGTTGCTCCGCGCCGCCCTCGCCCTCGAGGGCTACCAGGGTGAGGATCGCTACATCCAACACATCCAGCGGGTGCTCGCGCTCGCGCGCCAGGGACTCGTGCTCGCCGGGGGCGCCAGTGCCGCCGCGCCCGCGCCCGCCGCGCCCTCCGTGTCTGCAACCCAGGCTCACGCTCCGGCTCCTTCCGCCGTGCCGTCCCCCCCCACCCCCATCCGGCTCCCGGAGATTCCGCTCGTCGACCCCGTCATGCTGCGCAGGCAGAAGACGGAGGGCCTGACGATGCTCATCGTCCTCGGGCTGGGGCTCGTGCTGGGCGTGGCGCTGCTCCTCTGGCTCATCTGAGCACCACGGCGGCCCGGGTGGGCCGCGAGCTCACCGCGCGGACCGGATGCCCCCGAGCGACGACAGGTTGCTGGCGGGCAGGGTGCCGAGCGCGTTCGACGCGCCGCTGCTCACCAGCAAGGGAAGAAGGGTGCGCGACAGACCGGCGTCCCGGGCGCCCTGGGCGGCCAGCTCCAGCGGGCGCGCGTCCAGCAGCAGCACGGCGGCCGAGAGCCCCGCGAGCACGAGGCTGCCCGCCCACTGGGAGACGGCCTGGGGGCGCAGGTAGAACTGCCAGGACACGAGCGAGAGCGCCAGGACGGCCAGGAGCCCCAGCGCGGCCCAGCGCAGCTGGTGCAGGTCCGCGAGCCGCTCGGTGCCCGAGGTGATGAACCCGGCGCGGGCCTCCGCGGACTGCGTGGCGAGCGTCGTGAGCATCTGGAAGAGCTGGTGCGCCTCGAGCGCCACCAGCAGCGCGATGCTCCCCAGTACCAGGCTCAGCGCGGCGCCCAGCAGCTGTCCGGTGCCCTCGCCCACCAGCGTCGCCCGCCCGCGCAGCAGCACCAGCCCCACCGCCACCCCCACCAGCAGCGCCGCGCTCGCCCACGCGCCCATCAGCCGCGTCACCATGGCCTCGCCGGTGCCCGCCACCAGCACGCCCAGCGCGTCTCCGCTGCCCACGTCCGGCAGCGCCGCCAGCACCCGCTCCATCGCCTCGTCCGTGCCGGCGATGCCCAGGAACCACGGCAGCATGGCGATGCCCACCAGCACCACCAGCGGCGCGTGCCGCCCCGTCAGGCCCATGCTCAGCAGCATCGAGAGCACGACCATCACTCCCAGCACCGCCGCCGCCATCAACAAGCTGTAGGGCCCCGCTGTGTCCGCCATGCGCCACACCTCGGTGCGGCCACCGACGAACGACACGAGGGCGGAACCGAAGCCCACCACCGCCACCGCCGGAAGCGCGGCGACGAGCAGGCCAGACACGGTGTTCAGCTTTGCGGGGACCAACATACTTCAAGATTATACAGCACCCGCTCGGAATTCCAGAATTGGGGCAAGAATCCGTTTTTCCTGCCTGGCCGTGAACGAATCCACGGAGCGTTGGGTTGAAGCGCTGACAGGAGGGCGGACGGCCATGTCCGCTATCAGGCGGCGACAGCGCCTTCACCCAGGAGGCGGGTGTAGCGCCCACCTTTGGCGACAAGCTCGTCGTGGGTGCCGGCCTCCACCACCTGGCCGGCGTCCAGGACGACGATGAGGTCGGCGTCCCGCACGGTGGACAGGCGGTGGGCGATGACGAGCACCGTGCGGCCCTTCATCAGCGCCGCCAGCCCCGCGCCCACTGCGGCCTCGCTCTGGGCATCCAGGGCGCTGGTGGGCTCGTCCAGCAGCAGCACCGAGGGCTGGCGCAGGAAGGCCCGCGCCAGGACGAGCCGCTGCCGTTGTCCGCCGGACAGGCGCGCACCGCGCTCGCCCACCGGCTCGTCCATGCCGCCGGGCAGGGCCCGAACGAAGTCCTCCGCGTGGGCCAGCCGCAGCGCCTCCCACAGCTCGGCGTCGGTGGCCTCGGGCCGGCCCAGCAGCAGGTTGTGCCGCACGCTGCCGGAGAAGAGCACCGGCTCCTGGGGCACCCACGCCATCTGGGCGCGCACGCTGGAGGGCTTGAGCTGGGACAGGGGCGTACCGTCCCAGCGCACCGTGCCGCCGCTCGGAGCCAGGAAGCCCAGCAGGACGGAGAAGAGCGTCGTCTTGCCCGCGCCCGAGGCTCCCACCAGCGCCACCCGGGTGCCCGCTGGCACGGTGAGGTCCACCCCGCGCAGCGCCTCGCGGCCGTCCGTGTAGGTGGCGCGCACCCCCTCCAACGTCAGCGCGCGGCCCAGGGGCGCGGCCTGCGCGCCTTCGTCCGGCGGCACCGGCGAGTCCGCCAGGGTGAAGAGCCGCTCGGCGGCCACCAGGCCCGTGAGCACCTGGGAGAGCGTGCCGCTGAGCGACTTCACCGGCTGATAGAGGAGGAGCACGGAGGCGATGAAGGAGAGCAGCCGGCCGGAGAGCGCCGGGTCCGCCGCCACCGCGCGCGCCCCCCAGGCCACCGCCAGCGCCACGCCGAGAATCCCCATCACCTCCACCGTGGGGCTGTAGGCGCCGCGCAGGAAGAGCGAGCGGCGCATCTCCCCGAGGTAGCGCTCCGACTCGGCCTCGAAGTCCTTCAGGGCCCGGGGCGCGCCGTCATGGGCCTGCACCACGGGCAGGGCCTGCAGCTGCTCCGCGGTGAGGGCGGTGAGCGCGCCGAGGCTGTTCTGCGAGCGGTTGGCCACCTTCTTGAGCGAGCGCGCGAAGCTGCGCACGGGCAGCACCGTGAGGGGCATCACCACGAAGGTGAGGAGGAAGAGCTTCGCGTCGATGAGGAAGCAGGCGGTGAGCAGCGCCAGGATTTGAAGCCCGTCCTTCAGATAGGAGGAGAGCGCCTGGGTGACGGAGAACTCCACCAGCGGCACGTCCGCGGTGAAGCGGGTGAGGAGCTCGCCCGAGTGCCGCTGCTCGAAGAAGGCCGGGGGCTGGGCGAGCAGCCGCGAGTAGAGGAAGCCGCGCAGGTCCGCCATCACCCGCTGGCCCAGCCGCTGCATCCACCCGCCCTGGAGGAAGCTGGCCGACGCCTTCACCACCGCCACGCCCACCACCATCAGGGGGAGCACGCGCAGCATGCGCTCTCCGGGCAGGGTCATCCCCGCGAGCTCCACGGGGGCGCCGGTGAGGACGGCGCGCAGCAGCGGCCCCACGAGCCAGGCGTAGGCGGAGGTGGCGGCGGCGGCGACGAGCGAGGCGCCCAGGCCCGCGAGCAGCAGGCCCCGGTAGGGCCGGAGGTAGCTCAGCAGGCGGCGGTAGACGTGTGGAGAAGGACGGGGGGCCACGGAAGAGCGCGCACTCTCGCATCCTGTCCGCTGGTGGGCAAAGCCCGCTGTTCGACAGTGCCAGGGGTGCCTCCCCGCCCGCCCTGCGGCCCGGCACTCAATCCGGGTTGGCCCTTTCATTGCTCCGCCGGGAAGGGGCGGACAGCTTTTCGCTAGCCATGGACACCAACAACACTGGGAAAGAGACGCTGTTCAGTCCGGGCTGTGAGCCCGTGGTCGATAACGAAGAGCGTCGTCGGCTCCTGTGGCTGATGGCGGAGTACTTTCGCACCATCGGCTGCACGGACATCAAGGCCCGGTTGCCCGGCTTCATGCCACCGCCCATCCTCTCGGGCACCATCGAGGATCATCGGCCGGACTTCACCTGCCGACAGTCCGACTCGGCGCGCACCCCCATCATCCTGGAGATCGTCACACCGGGCATGGTGGAGGACCCCACAACGGAGAACCGCTGGAGCCTGCTGTCCAGCGCGGCGAAGCTCTACAACGCGGAGCTTCACTTCGTGGTCCCCAAGTGGGCCCCTCGGGGGGCGGTGGATCCGGTGCTCAAGCGGCGGCTCGCTCGCATGGAGCTGACGGCCAACCGGGTCTGGACTGTCTGAGCCGGACGTTTCGCGCGTGAACCCGAGGGTCCGCCCCATCGGTCGGGGCGGGCCCGGATTGCCGGACCTCTCGCCTGCGTTATAGTGACTTCGAAGACTACGCGCGCGTAGAAAGTCCAATAATTCCAGGGGTTTGACGCAATGCCAGCGGCGGCGGGCCAGAAACGCGATTACTACGAGGTACTGGGCGTCCAGAAGAACGTCTCGGCGCAGGAGTTGAAAAGCGCCTTTCGCAAGGTGGCCCTGCAGTTCCACCCGGACCGGAACCCCGGAAACAAGGAGGCCGAGGAGAAGTTCAAGGAGGCCTCGGAAGCCTACGAGGTGCTGAGCGACCCGGATCGCCGGGCCCGGTATGACCGGTTCGGTCATGCGGGCGTGGGCGGAGCGGCCGGGGGAGGAGATCCGTTCGGCGGGTTCCAGGGTGTCAACATCAACGACATCTTCGGGGAGATTTTCGGGGACATCTTCGGTGGGAGGGGTGGACGCGGCCGGGCGAGCAACCGGGGCGCGGACCTGCGCTTCAACCTGGAGATTTCCTTCGAGGAGGCGGCGTTCGGCTGCCGTCCGAAGGTGCCGATTCCGAGGCCGAAGAAGTGCGAGACGTGCAGCGGCTCGGGGAGCAAGAGCGGCGCGGGGCCGAAGGCGTGCGGGACGTGCGGAGGCTCGGGCGAGCTGCGCTTCACGCAGGGCTTCTTCGCGGTGTCCCGGCCGTGCAGCGACTGCGGCGGCACGGGCGCGGTGGTGCCGGACCCGTGCGCCAAGTGCCGGGGCTCGGGCAAGGTGCCCTCCGAGGAGGTCATCGAGGTCAACATCCCCGCGGGCGTGGACAACGGCACGCGGGTGAGGTTGGGCGGCCTGGGTGAGCCGGGAGACCGGGGCGGGCCTCCGGGCGACCTGTACGTGACGGTCATCGTGCGCGAGCACCCGCTCTTCCAGCGCGAGGACTACGACGTGTTCTGCGAGGTGCCCATCTCGTTCACGCAGGCGGCGCTGGGCGCGAAGATCGACGTGCCCACGCTGGACGGGAAGGTGAAGATGACGGTGCCCGAGGGCACGCAGTCGGGGAAGGTGTTCCGGCTGAAGGGCAAGGGGATTCCGCACCTGCACAGCGGGCAGCGCGGGGACCAGCACGTGCGCGTCATCGTGGAGACGCCGACGGGGCTGTCGGGCAAGCAGCGCGAGCTGCTCGAGAAGTTCGCCGAGCTGAGTGGAGAGGATGCGCATCCGCAGTCGAAGAACTTCTTCGACAAGGTGCGCGAGCTCTTCGGCTGACCCGCTCCCCCCGGGCGGGGGACGGGGTGAGGATGTGACGGGCCACGGGGTTCTGTTAGCCTCGTGGCCCGAATGCTCCAGCCGTTGCGCACAGCCGCTCGAGCGGCGTGGGTCCTGGCCCTGCTGTTGCTCCTGGGCAGCGTGGGCCTGTGGTTGTTCCAGAATCCCCTCGAGGACGCGGAGGCCGCGCGCCGGGTGGGGCTCTACTTCCTCGGGCTCACGCTCACCCCGGCCTTCCTGGGCAGCGTGGGTCTGGCGCTCGCGCTGGGCACGGCGGGGGCGTTCGTCGAGTCCCAGGCCCGCCGCTCCGCGCGTCCGCCGCCACAACGGCAGTCCCTGTCACCGCTGGCGGTGGTGGACGCGGACGTGGCGTCCGCGGTGCGCGAGATGCTGGAGGAGGTGCGGCAGTCGCTGCGCGGCTACATCTTCCGCTCCGAGCCGGACATGATCGCCTTCGTGGACGTGCTGATGGATGGAGCCATCAACATCGGCGCGAGCGACGTGCACGTGCACCCGCTGGAGACGGGCACGCGCATCGCGTACCGCATCCACGGCGTGCTCGAGGAGGTGATGATGACTCCGCGCGAGCACCACCCGCGCCTCATCAACCGCTTCAAGGTGCTGGCCAAGGTGGTCCTCTTCCGGAGCGATCGGCCACAGGACGGGCACTTCGCCTTCGGCACGCCGGAGGGGCCCGCGGACATCCGCGTGTCGCTGCTGCCCACCAACCACGGTGAGTCCGTGGCGTTGCGCATCGCGCGCAGCAGCGTGCGGCTGCCGGAGCTGTCCAACCTGGGCTTCCCGCCGGCCATCCTCGGGCCCTACCAGCGGGTGCTGGACCGGCCGCAGGGCGTCATCTTCGTGGCGGGTGCCACGGGCAGCGGCAAGACGACGACGCTGTACGCCTCGCTGGGCTACATCAAGCGGACGCGCGGCGACATGACGCGCATCGCCACCATCGAGGATCCGGTGGAGTTCGATGTGCCGCTCTTCTCCCAGACGCAGGTGAACACCGAGCAGGGCTTCACCTTCGCCCAGGGCCTGCGGTCCGTGCTCCGGCAGGACCCCAACGTCATCATGGTGGGAGAGATTCGCGACGCGGAGACGGCGCGCACGGCCATCCAGGCGGGACTGAGCGGACACCTGCTGCTGACGACGGTGCATGCGAACTCGGCGGCGGGCGTCTTCAACCGGCTCATCGAGATGGGCGTGGAGCCCTTCCTGCTCGCGTCGGCGTCGGTGGCCAGCATCTCGCAGCGCCTGGTGCGCACGCTGTGCCCGCATTGCCGGGTGCCCTTCCAGCCCGAGCACGAGGAGATCCTCCGGCTCAACGCGGCGGGGCTGCCCAGCTCGGGCCCGTTCTACGGGGCGGCGGGGTGCGCGAAGTGTGGCGGCTCGGGCTTCCTGGGACGCACCGCCCTCTACGAGGTGCTGACCGTCACCCCGGCCATCCGCGAGTGCATCAATAGCAAGGTGCCCACGTCCCAGACGCACGATGCCGCCGTGAAGGAGGGCATGGTGCCGCTGCTCGCGGCGGGCCTGGAGCGGGCGCGGGCCGGGGCCACGACCCTGCGCGAGGTGTTCCGTGTGGTCGGCTGACATCCGGGCGTCGGAGGTGGACACGTGAGCGGTGCGATGCAGCCGGGCTCTCGGCCCGGGGAGACGGGCGCGGCCCAGGCGGGCTCGCCCGGCTCTTTCGTCCGTCCGGTGGGCAGGCCCCCCAGGCCGGTGGCCTCCGCGGGTGAGCTGGTGGCCGCGGTGCTGAAGCTGGCCTCCGCGCTCTGCGGGCTGGCCGCGGCCGGGTTGTTCGTCCTTCCGCTGCTGCGCGGTGAGGTGTCCTCCTCGCCTCGCCTCATCACCCTCTCGCCCACCTCCGCCGCTTCGGCCCCCCAGCCCACCTCCAAGGCCATCGCCGCCCCGAAGCCGCGCGTGGACGAGCCCGCCGCCGAGGAGCCGCCCCCGGAGACGGAGAAGCAGACCCAGGAGGCGCGCACCCCCTTCCAGGGGGCCCTCCTGTCGCTCGAGTCGCATCCCTCCGGCGCCAACGTCCGCGTGAACGGCGTGGACCAGGGGGACACCCCCGTGACGGTGGGGCTGGACTGCGTCCCGGGCAGGACGCTCGTGGTCGAGTTCACCCTGAAGGGCTTCCAGAAGGCGACGCACCGCGCCAAATGCCCTCGGAATGCGCTGGTCACGGTCACGGCGCGGCTGCGCAAGGGCTCCGACAAGTCCTCCACTGGTAAGAAGTGAGCCGGACTCCTCGTCCCTCCTTCATGCTTGTCAGTGTGGCGAGGCATCCTCCCGGCCCCCCCCGGCCGTGGACGGTCAGCGGCCCCGCGAGAAGAGGAACGAGGAATGGTGGAGCATCAGCGGAAGCACGTGCTGCTGACAGCGGCACTGGTCTGTCTGTCATTGGGTAGTACGGGTTGTGGCAGGGAAGAGGTCACCCCTCCGCCCACGCCCTGCGAGCGGAAGGATGACATCCACGCGGCGGACTGGGTCCCCTGCCGGCTGAAGGACATGACCCTGGAGGAGAAGGTGGGTCAGCTCTTCATGACGTATGCCTATGGAGAGCAGGCCACGGATCCGAGCGCGAGCATGATCGCGTCCAACCAGAAGGACCACGGGGTGGACACCGCCGAGCAGCTCATCTCGCGCTACCACCTGGGTGGCATCATCTACTTCACCTGGTCCAACAACCTGAACAACCCCCGGCAGATCGCCGCGCTCTCCAATGGTCTCCAGGAGGTGGCGATGCGCCAGGCGCCGGGCATTCCGCTGCTCATCGCCACGGACCAGGAGCACGGCGTGGTGTCGCGCGTGGGCGAGCCGGTCACCCAGTTCCCGGGCAGCATGGCGCTCGGGGCGGCCGGCCGCCTCCAGGACACCCACGAGGCCGCGCGCATCACCGGGCGCGAGCTGCGCGCCCTGGGCATCAACCAGAACTTCGGAACGGTCGCGGACGTCAACAGCAACCCGCTCAACCCCGTCATCGGCGTGCGCTCCTTCGGGGTGGACCCCGCGCGGGTGTCCGGCTTCGTCCAGTCCCAGGTCCAGGGCATGCAGACCGGTGGCGTCGCCGCCTCCGCCAAGCACTTCCCCGGGCATGGCGACACCGACGTCGACAGCCATTACGGGCTGCCCATCATCTCCCGCAGCACGCAGCAGCTCGACGCGGTGGACCTGCCGCCGTTCGTGGCCGCCATCGACGCGGGCGTGGATGCCATCATGAGCGCCCACATCGTGGTGCCCTCGCTGGACGCCTCGGGGCTGCCCGCGACGCTGAGCCGGCCCATCCTGACGGACCTGCTGCGCGGCCAGCTGGGTTACAAGGGCGTGGTGGTCAGCGATTCGCTCGCCATGGCGGGTGCGCGGCCCTTCGGTGACGAGAGCGATGCACGCGTTCCGGTGGAGGCCCTCAAGGCCGGCGTGGACATGCTCCTCATGCCGCCGAAGATCGACGTGGCCTACAACGCCGTGCTGGCGGCGGTGCGCGGTGGAGAGATCAGCCAGGAGCGGCTGGACGAGGCCGTGGGCCGCATCCTCACCCTCAAGCAGAAGCGCGGCGTGTTGGCCGAGCCCCTGGTCGACGAGCTGGCCACGGCGGGGGTGGTGGGGACCGCGCGCCATCTGGACGCGGCCGAGTCCATCACGGCCCGCTCCATCACCCTCTTGCGCAACGACGCGGGGGTGCTGCCGCTGAAGGCGCCGGTGAGCAAGGTGCTGGTGACCGGCTGGGGCGTGGCGACCACCGCGTCGCTGGGGGCGGAGTTGTCGAAGCGGTGGGTCTCCGCGCAGGTGCTGCAGACGGGCATCGCCCCGGCGCAGCCGGCCATCGACGAGGCGGTGGCGGCGGCCGGGCAGGTGGACGCCGTCGTGGTGCTGACCTCGCGGGCCTGGGAGAACCCGTCCCAGCTGCAGCTGGTCGGTGCGCTGCGCTCCACCCAGAAGCCGGTGGTGGTCGTCTCGGTGCGCGAGCCCTACGACGTGGGCCACCTGGGAGATGCGCCCACCGTCGTGGCCACCTATGGCTACCGCCCCGTCTCCATGCGGGCGCTCGCCAAGGTGCTGCTGGGGGTGATCAACCCCATGGGCCAGCTGCCCGTGAACATCCCCGAGGCGGGCAATCCCTCCTCGAGCCTGTATCCCGTCGGATACGGGTTGAGCTACCCCGTCCGCTGACGGCTTCGCTCCCGGAAGTTGCCGTGCCCGGAGAGCCTCCCGGGCGCGGTTTTCACCAACTGGTCCGACCATCGGACCAGTTCGCGCGGTTCGCGCCCGGGTCAGTGGCCCCGCGGCCGGGTCTGCTCGTGAATGCGGCGGAGCGTCTCCACGCCAGGTGCCAGCTCGCGCCGGGCCATGGCGTGGACCGCTTCCAGCAGCCGCTCGTTCACCGGCACCGGGATGCCATGCGCCTTCCCGCGCCGGACCACCTCGCCGTTGAGGAAGTCCACCGGCGGCTCGCGCCCCCGCTCGATGGCCGCCAGCATGGACGAGCGGAGCCGGCGGTACCGCGCGCCGATGGCCAGCAGCATCGTGTGCTTGAGGAGCAGGGAAGGGGAGCCCGGCGAGTGCCGCTCCGACTCACCCAGCGTGAGCCACTCGAGGTCCACCGTGGAGGCCACCTTCTCCACCTTCACACCTTCCGCACGGGCCACCTGGAACACCTCGGTGAAGACCTCCATCGCGAGCCTTCGGACGAAGCGGTGCCGCAGCAGCGGCCCCACGCGGCTGCCCCCCACCGTGCCCAGCGTGGAGATGGCGCAGTTGATGGCCAGCTTGCTCCAGCGCGCGCCGCGCAGGTTGTCCGTGAAGGCCACCTGGCTCACCGCGCCCAGCACCCCGGCCAGCCGCGGCAGCCTCGGATCCTGCTCGCCGGAGAGCGCGCCGAGCATGAAGCCTCCCGAGGAGGTCCGCTCGTAGACGCCCGTCTCCGGTGACGACGCGCCCCACGCCACGATGGCGCCGAGCACCCGCGGCTCACCCACGACCTGGGCCACCAGCTCCTCGCACAGCCCGTTCTGGAGCACCACCATGGCTCCGTCCGGCGCGAGCAGGTGCGCCGTGTCCCGGGCCGCCGCCTCCACCCCGTTCGGCGGCGTGGCGAGCAGGATGAAGTCGTAGGCGCCCTCCCGAGGGGGCTGGACGAAGACCTCCAGCTCGCCACGGATGGTGCGCTCGCCCTTCTCGTCGCGCAGCACCGGGCCGCGCGTCCGCAGCACGCTGGCGATCTCCTCGCGGCGCGCCACGGCGGAGACCCGCTGGCCCGCCTCCACCATGCGCGAGAGGAGCACGCCGCCGATTCCACCACAGCCCACGACGAGGACCCGGGGCGCTGTCTGTGCAGGGTTCATGGCCTCCCCTGCCTACCACGAGCCGCGCCGCCGGGGGGTGAAGACAGGCCCGGGGGTGTTGCCACCGGGCCCTCGTGCCGCCGCTCAGGGCAGCGAGTTCAGGTGCGGCTCGACGGCGTTGGAGAAGGCCCAGCCGCTGGTGCCGTCCCAGCTGATGGACCAGTCCATCACGCCGCGGAAGGACTCGTACTTCGCCACCGGCTTGTAGCTGCCGCAGTTGGTGCCCAGCACCAGGCAGCTCAGGGCCGCGTTGACCACCGAGGGGCTCACGTAGCCGCTGCCAGCGCCCTGCGGGGAGGCCGGCACGCCGATGGCGACCTGGTCCGCGCGCAGCGTGGCCAGCAGCAGGTCCGCCTGCGCGGTGATGAAGTCCACCGTGCCCTGGCTGTACACCTTGCCATCCCGGCCTAGCATGGAGCCCGAGTTGTAGTACTGCGTGTGGACGACGGTGATGAGGTCCTTGGTGTTGTTGATGAGCGGCATGTAGCGGCCACCCGTCTGCACATCCAGCGTCTGGGGCGCCATGGTCAGCACGAAGCGCGAGCCGACCTTGTTGGCGAGCTGCCGGGTGGCGTTGCTCAGGTTGGTGGCGTCGATGCCGTGCTCCAGGTCGATGTCGAGCCCGTCGAAGCCGTACTCGTTCATCAGCGCGTAGAAGCTGTCGACGAAGGCGGTGGCGGTCGCCGAGCTGTTGATGGTGACGTTGCCGCGCTCGCCGCCGATGGAGAGGACGACCTTCTTGCCCGCGGCCTGCTTGGCGCGGACGTCACTGATGAAGTCCGCCTTGGAGTAGCCGCCCAGGGCGCTGGAGAGGCCCGGATCCACGGCGAAGGTGACCTGGCCAGGGATGGCCGTCTGCTCGGCGAAGGCCACGATGATGACGTCGTAGGCGGCCGGCACGTCGCGGATGCGCAGCGTCTTGGCGCCGTTGTTGAAGTTCTGCCAGTAGCCGATGAGCGCGTGCTTCGGAATGCTGCTGGGCGGCGGCTGCCCGCCGATGTTGACCGTCACGCTCACGGCCGAGCTGGTCGCGTTGGCGGTGGAGGTGTACGCCTTCGCCGTGTAGCTGTAGGTGCCGTTCTGCGTCGAGGAGCTGAACGCGTCGGAGGCCTTCCAGCCATCCGCGCCGTTGGTGTCCGTGCCCAGCAGCGTGGAGCCCCGGTAGAACTCCACCTTCGTGCCCGTGCCGCCGCTCAGCTGCGCCGTCAGGCCGATGCTGCCCGCCGAGGTGAGGGTGGTGGGGCTGGCCGACAGGTTCACCGTGAATGCGGGCGTGCCGCAGTTGCCTCCGGGAGACCACAGGGTCGGCGTGTCCCGGGGGTTCCAGTTGGTGCCGACATAGGCGGTGTGGGTGACCAGCGCCGTGTACGCCGCGCCCTGGTAGGTGACGGCCTGCCCGGCCGTGTAGCTGTTGCCCTCCGCCCACTCGGAGCAGGCGGCGGCCGTCAGCGTCCCTTCCTCCATGTCCACCAGGGGAATCGTGTCCTGCCCACCGCAAGCAGTGCCAAACAGCTGGATGGCCGCGAGGAAGGCGGCGGAGCGAATCGAGCGTTTCATGGGCTCTCCTGTGTAGGGGACCGTTGCCACCCACCCAGGAGAGCGGTGCCCGATTTTTCGGGTCATCGGGACCCGTTCAGCTCACGCCCACCGCGCTCCAACTGTCCTTCACCTTCCGCAGCTCCGCGGAGTTGGCGCCGAAGAGATCCGTCGCGGCCTGCACGGTGGCCTGACGCGCCTGGGCGAAGGTCGTCCTGGGCGTCATGTAGTGCTCCAGGGCGCGGTAGTAGACCTGGAGGCCCTTCTCCATCCCGATGCCGTCCTCCACCTTCTTGCCCGAGGTGCGGTTGGTGCCGCCGTTGACCAGCAGATAGAAGGCGTTGTTGGCGATGCCGCTCGAGCCGTGCACCTCCGTCTGCTTCGGGAAGTTCTTGTAGTTGTCGATGGAGTAGCCGTCCTTCGTCGGGTCATCCATGTAGCGCAGCGCGTCCCCGTCGCCGTTGGCCGGCGTCCACGCGTCCTCGCCCATCTTCCAGTCGAACTCCACCGCCTGGTTCTTCTGGCTGGCGTACCACTCCACGCCCGTGCCGATGATGTCGCTCATCGCCTCGTTGAGGCCCCCGGACTCGCCGCTGTAGATGAGGCCGGCGGTGCGCTCGGTCAGGCCGTGGGCGATTTCGTGGCCGGCGATGTCCAGCGTGGTGAGCGGGCCCGCGTCCTTCCCGTCTCCATCGCCGTAGTTCATCTGCTGGCCGTCCCAGTACGCGTTCACGAAGTCGGTGCCGATGTGCACGTTGGACACGAGCTTCTCGCCCTTGCCGTCCAGCGAGTCGCGGCCCAGCACGTTCTTGAGGAAGTCGTACGTCATCTCCGCGCCGTAGTGCGCGTCCACCGCGGAGCGGTTGCGCGTGGGATCCGTCGACTCGCCCCACACGTCGTTCTTGTCGGAGATCTTCACCGGGTTGCTGGCTTCCTCCTTGTTCTGCGCGTCGTACGTCACCACGCCCTTGCCGCGCGTGCTGTCCTCCAGGCTGTAGGTGCCGTCCTTGTTCTTCGTGGTGGAGAGCTCCACCTTCCCGCTGTAGAGCGTGGTGTCATCCGCCTTGCCCGAGGCCTGGGTGTCCGGCGTGGACACCTTGCCCGGCGTCGGGGCCGGGGCCGGCGAGGCGCCCTTCGCGGACGCGGCCCGGGCGCCATCCTTGTGGGGCAGCTCGATGCCGCCGATCTGGTTGAACTTCTCGAGCAGCTCGCCCGAGTTGGCGTCGACCAGGTAGTTCATCCGCCGCGGGCGCTCGTCCCCCTTGAGCTTGGAGGTGTTGGAGAGCTCCACGTGGTAGGCCGAGTGGTAGCTGCCATCCTTCGCCTGGTAGAGGGCGCGCTGCACGGAGGGCTCGCGGTCCGTCCGGCCCGCGAAGTCCTTCCGGGCCACCGCCAGGGCCTCCTGGGCGGACAGCTTCGGCTCGCTCCTGCCCAGCCCGGCGGGGATGGAGGAGACGTTGCCGGTGAGGCCCGCCACCTTGCCCTCGCGGTCGAGGTGGCCGATGACCTGCTCACCGAAGACCTTCACGCCCTCGTGCACGCGATCCATCCGCACGTGCGTCATACCCAGGGAGTCACGCTCGACCGAGCGGGGCGAGAGGCTCTTGGAGACATCCGCGGTGGGCACCAGGCCACGGCTCGCCGCACCCGGCTGCCCCCGCTGGACGAAGTCGAGCGTCTTCTGGATGGCGGCCTGGGCCAGCGGGCTGCTCAGGGGCAGGGCGCCCTTGCTCGCGCTCGCGGGGGTCGCGGTGTCCGTGAGCGCCACCGGGGACTTGCTGGCCGGAGCGAAGCTCGAGCGCGCCTCGAAGCCGGAGGTGGCTCGGTCCGCGGCCTTCGCCGTGGGCGTCTGGAGCTTCGCCTCGGGAGCGCGGGAGAGGGATGGCGTGGTGGGGAGGGTGGGCTTCTCGAAGCGGGCGGGGATCTGCATGGTGTGCTCTCTGTGGTTGAGTGGGTGTCTTTCGCCCACCTGGTGGTTGTTGCGCACAGGACAGAGCAGGATGTGTGCCACGCACTGCGTCATCGAGAAGTGTCCGAAGGGACAGGGGACCTGGTGTCGGCGGTCACCATCGGAGCCGGGGGAATCCGGGTGACGGCTGTCATCACCTGGTGACGGCTGTCACCACCCGGGAGTCAGGGCAGGAGGTACTCGGTGGACTGGAACCGGAGGATGTGGCGCGCCAGGTCCTGGACGTGGTTCACCTCGGCCTGCCCCAGGCGCTTGCGGCACGCGTTCTCCCGGTCGTGCGAGACGCGGAAGAGGAGGTGGCGCACCTGGCGGTTGCCGAGCAGGGGATTGAGGCGGCGCACGTGGATGACGAGCGCGCCGAGCTGCTGCGCCGTCAGGCCGACGACCACGACCTGGGTCGCGGTGCCCTCCTCGGGGAGGAGCCCCACCGAGAGGGCGCGCGGATCCATCAGCAGCGACCGGGTGAAGTCCCGCTCGAACCGCACGCCCAGCCGGGAGAGCTCGGCCGCCATCGGCCCGGTGTCATGGCCGGCCACCACGGGCAGCACGTCCAGCGCCTCGCACCGCTGCATCAGCTCCTCGTAGTCCTGCCGGCACTTGCGGCCCGGGGCACTGGCCTGGAACTCCTTGAAGGCCTGACGCACCTCGTCCACCAGCACCCGCGCCACCGTGGCGTCGTCCGCCTCCTGGGGCAGGCCCAGCATCTGGAGCAGCAGCATCCGGCTCTGGGGCACGGACATCGGCTCCTTCCACAGCTCGTGGGTGACGGAGCTCTCGCTCAGCACCAGCGACACGCTGATGGCACCCTGCCGGCGGGCGGGGCTCTTCAGGAACTCGCTCAGCCGGCCCTGGATGTCCGTCATGCCCCGGAGGAGGCGATCCACCACCGCGGCGCGCAGCTGTCCGCGGCTCGCGAGGGCCTTGCGCTCGGCGTCGGGGCCGTTTTTGTCGACAGCGGCCCGCTCCCGGGAGAGCTCGGGGGCCGCCGGGGCTGGCGTCTCGCGCGCGAGGGGCACCGGGCCCTGGGGCGTGTGGGGCGTGGAACGGGCCGCGCCGGCCGGGGGTGTGGCCCAGGGGACCTTGGGCTTCTCCGCGACGCCGTCGAAACCTCCCTGGGACGCTCCGGCGGCATCGCCGCGGACCTCCATCCCCTCCTGGCGCCGTGCCCCCTGGGCGGACCCGGCGTTGCTCCCGGGAGCGGACTTGCTGGCGGGCGCGCCGCCCGGCGAGGACTTCCGGGCCTGCTCGGGCTTCGTCGCCTCACGCCGGGGCCCCTGCTGCTCGAGCCGCTGGCCCTGCGTTCCCGCCCGAGCAACCACTGCCTGCGCCAGCCTTGCGACGTTCATGGGGACCCTTCCCGCGATGGAGACGTTCCCAACCTGGTGCAAGAGGCGATCCAGGTGCCGGGCGCCTCTTTCCGGTGACTCCCGTCACCCCTCCCGGGCGCCGCTCCGGTCCTCCAGCCCGTGCTTCTTCAGCAGCTTGCGGAGGTACACCCGGTCGATGCCGGCCTCCCGCGAGGCGCGGGAGATGTTGCCCTCGCAGCGCTCGATGAGACCCTTGAGGTAGTCGCGCTCGAAGCCCTCGATGAGCCGCTCCTTGGCCTCCTTGAAGGGGAGCTCCAACTCGGCCGTCCCGGTGCCGGAGGGCGAGTCGCCGGGGACGGGTGCGCCGGGGAGCGGCTCCAGCTCCGGCAGCGCCTCCTCGCCCAGGTTCACCACCTGCTCCACCACGTTGCGCAGCTCGCGCACGTTGCCCGGCCACGGGTACTGGGTGAGCAGCGCCCGCGTCTGGTCCGAGAGCGCACTGGGCGGCCGGCCCATCCGCTTGAGCACCGTGTCGATGAGCAGGGCGATGTCGTCGGGCCGCTCGCGCAGGGGCGGCAGCGTGACGCGCAGCACCGCGAGCCGGTGGAACAAGTCCCTGCGGAACTTCCCGGCCTTCACCGCGCCCTCCAGGTCCACGTGCGTGGCCGCCACCACCCGCATGTCCACGGTGCGGTAGTCGTTGGCGCCTACCCGCTTCACCTGTCGCCGCTCCAGCACGCGCAGCAGCCGGGGTTGCAGCTCCAGCGGCAGCTCGCCCACCTCGTCGAGGAAGACGGTGCCTCCGCTCGCCCGCTCGAAGGCGCCCGCGCGGTCGCTCTGGGCCCCGGTGAAGGCTCCCTTCACGTGGCCAAACAGCTCCGACTCGATGAGCGAGGGGGCGATGCCCGCCAGGTCCACGATGACGAAGGGCCCCTTGGCACGCGGGCTCTCCTGGTGGAGGGCCTCGGCGCACAGCTCCTTGCCCGTGCCCGTCTCTCCCTGGATGAGCACGTCCGAGCCGCCGGGCGCCATGCGCTCCAGCAGGGTGAACACCTCGCGCATCTTGCGGCTGTTGCCCACCAGGGCGCCGAACTGGGTGCGCGAGGAGAGCGTCACCGAGCGCTCCCGGGTGTCCTCCGGGACGAACTTGAGCTCCGTGGTGCCCAGGGTGATGACGGTCCCGGGGCGCAGCTCCAGCTCGGAGAAGCGCAGGCCCTCGCAGAAGGAGCCGTTGTGCGACTCCATGTCGACGGCCTGCACGCCGTCCTGCCGCACCACCAGCTTCAGGTGCTGGCGCGAGATGGTCTTGTCATTCAGGATGATGTCGCACGTGGGGGCCTTGCCCACCAGGTACTCCCCGGGCTCGAGCACCTGAGTGCGTCCGGCACCGGGCCCCGACAGCACCACCAGCTTCAGCCGCACCCGGCCGGACTCGGCCCTGTGCAGGGTTGCTGTCTGCTCATCCAGGCTCTCTTCGTCGTCGTCGTACGGCTCCGCCACGGCGGCGGACGCTACCACGCCCTACCCGCCGCGTCCCTCGCACTTCACTCTCGGCCCTCTTCCCATCTTCCAATGAGGTGAAGGGGCATGTGCCGCCAGCTCCTCCCGTGCCGCAGAAGTGCCCACCCTCCCTGGAGACGGAGACGGTTGACCACCGGTGAACGGGCCAGGGGCGCGATGCGTCATGGGAGTGCCCGCGGGTGGACGTTCAGGGCGTCCCGGGGCGAAGAGGACTCACCAAGCAGCCCCCCCGTGCGCATACCGAGCACGCAACCTAGGGAGATGGGGGAGGTGCCGGCATGGCCACATACCGACTCATCCGCAAGCTCGCAGCCGGCGGGATGGCGGAGGTGTTCCTGGCCAAGGTGGTCGGAGCCGAGGGCTTCGAGAAGCCGGTGGCCGTCAAGCGCATCCTCCCCTCGCTCGCGCAGGACCGGGAGTTCGTGGAGCTGTTCCTGCGCGAGGCGAAGCTGACGGTGTGCCTGCAGCACGCCAACGTGGTGCAGGTGTTCGACCTGGGGGCCATCAGCGGGCAGTACTACATGGTGATGGAGTTCGTGGACGGGGAGAACCTGCGGGCGGTGCAGCGGGGCTCGGCGTCCCACCATGTGCCGCTGGGGCTGCGCGAGGTGTGTTTCATCGTCCAGCAGGTGACGGAGGGACTGGCGTACGCGCACGGGCGCTCGGACGCGGCGGGCCGGCCGCTCAACATCATCCACCGGGACGTGAACCCGTCCAACGTGATGGTGGCCAGCAGCGGCGAGGTGAAGCTGGCGGACTTCGGCATCGCCAAGGCGGCCAACGCGCAGAACGGCACGCAGGTGGGGGTGGTGAAGGGCAAGGCGGGCTACCTGGCGCCGGAGCAGGTGAAGGGCGCCGAGGTGGACCAGCGCGCGGACCTCTTCCTCATCGGGCTGATGCTGTACGAGCTGCTCGCCGGCAGGCAGCTCTTCGGTGGGACGGACTACTTCCAGACGCTGCGCAACATCGCCCAGTTCGACGTGAAGGCACTGTCGCCGCTGCCGGGCGTGCCGCAGGCGCTGTGGAGCATCGTCACGCGGGCGCTGGCGGAGAACCCCACGGCGCGCTTCCAGCGGGCGCGTGACATCTCGGACGCGCTGCAGAACTTCCTCTTCGACCACCGGCTGCGCGTGGGCCCGCAGGACGTGGCGGCGCTCTTCTCGCGTTGCTTCCCCGAGCGCCGCTCGCCGCTGGAGGGCACGGGCGAGGTGCGGGGCGAGGAGATCCGCCTCGGCTCGGACGCGGGGATGCAACGGCCGCCGACGCTCACCTCGGTGCGCTCGCGCCCACCGTTCCCCGGAGGCCCGCGCCCGGGCACGCCCTCGATTCCCTCCATGCGCAGCGTGGCGGACATGGGCCGGACGCAGCCTCCACCCCCGCCGCCCGAGGCGCGCGCGGGCACCTCCGTCACCATGCAGGTGCCTCCGCCGCCCGGCGCCCGCGCGATGACGCTGAGCGGGGTGGGCCCCTCGTCCATTCCGCAGGTGCCGCTGGCCGGGAGTCCCCGCTCGATGACGATGAGCGCGGTGGGCTCCTCGGTCGCCATGCAGGTGCCCACGCGCGTGATGCGCACGGGGCGCCGCAAGCTGGGGGAGATGCTGGTGGCGGCCGGCAAGCTGTCGGAGTCGCAGCTCAAGGGCGCGCTGGAGCGGCAGAAGCGCACCGGCGGGCGCATCGGCGAGCTGCTCGTGGCCGAGGGCCTCCTCACCGACGAGGACGTGGTCCGCGCCCTCAGCGAGCAGGGGGGCATCGCCTTCGTCTCGGACAAGGTGCTGCGCACCATGCCGGTGCCCAAGGGGCTGCTGCCGCTGCTGCCGCTGGAGAAGGCCGAGCGGCTCGAGGCGGTGCCGGTGGCCCAGCAGTCCAAGGAGCTGGTGTGCGCCATGCGCGAGCCGCGCGATCTGGCGCGCCTGGACGAGCTCAAGTTCATCACCGGCTGCCCCGTGCGCGGCATCTACGCCACCGAGGGCGCCATCCGCCGCGCCATCGGCCGCTTCTACCGGGGAGACGATCCGGACCAGATGGATGACTGGTCCAACATGATGCCGCTGGTGGGCTCGGAGACGCAGGTGGGAGTCACCCCCTACGCCGACAAGCACACCCGCACGCGCGAGCGTCTGCTGGACGAGTCCGCCTTCGAGGAGGTCTCCGCCGTCCCCGCGCCGCCGCCGCTGCCGCCACCGCCCGTGCCCGAGCCGGTGGCCGCGCCGAGGCCTCCGCCGACGCTCGCGCCGGCCTCGCTGGCGCGCACCATGTTGGTGGTGTCGGACGACGAGGAGTTGCGCGAGGCGGCGGTGCGGCTGCTCACGCGCCAGGGCGTGGCGGCCTCCGGCAGCGGCGCCGCGGACGTGGAGAAGGCGGTGGCCCTCGGGGGGACCGAGGTGGCACTGGTGGCCGCGGACACGGTGCCGGACGCGCCGTCGTTGGTGGCGAGGCTGATGACGGTGGCGCCCTCGATGGAGGTGCGCGTGTTGCCCTCGCTGGCCGAGGCGCTTGGAGGCGAGGCCGGTCCGCTCGGCCGCGCGGCGCGGTTGCACGCGCGCGTGGTGGACGCGGCGCTGGCGGAGCTCGGTGGGGTGGGGGTGCAGGGGGCGGCGCTCGCCAAGCTGGCGCGGCGGGTGGCCCGGCGGCTGGGGGCGGGGCGCGCGGAGGCCGAGCGGGCCTCGGCGGTGGCCTATGCCCTGGCGCTCGCGGCCTACCAGGAGTCGGAGGAGCGCTTCACCCGGCCCTCGTGCGAGTCGGTGCGCGCCATCCTCGGCCGTGACGCGGGCGAGCTGGCGGGGCTCATCGGCGCGTGCACCCGGAATGCTCCGCCGCTGGCCGACAACGCCCACCGGGCCACGCTGGCCCTGGCCGCGGCGGTGTCGCTGCTGGAGGTGGCGGGCACGGCCACGCCGGTGGCCTCGGCCGCGTCGCAGTCGCTCGTCAAGCTGCGCACCGAGAACCGGTTGCCCGCGGTGGCCCTGGAGGCCCTCTCCGCGGAGGTGATGGAGCTGGTGCTGGGCGAGAGCGCCGCGCACACGGTGGTGCTCGCCGAGCCCAACACGGCGCGGGCCTCGGCCCTCCAGGCGCGCTTCCTGGCGGACGGGGTGCGGGTGGTGCTCGCCGACTCCGCGGCGCGGGCCCGCACGTTGCTGGCGGAAGGCAGTCAGGCATTGGTGGTGGCCTCCCAACTGCCGGATGGGGACGGCGCCGCGCTCACGCGCTCGCTGCGCTCCTCGGTGGACACGGCCTCGCTGCCCATCTTCGTGCTGGCCCCTCCGGAGGACCCCGGCCTGGTGGAGGCCGGGCTGGATGCTGGCGCGGATGATGTCCTCATGTACCCGGTCAATCCGGACGTGCTGGTGGCGAAGCTGCGGCGCGCGCTTCAGCCTCGCCGTGCGGCCGTGGTGACCGCTCCGGTGGTGTTGGCTTCCGCCACCGCCTCCGCGAGCGCCTGAGCCTTCCGGGCTCGCTTCGCGCCAACTGGTCCGACCATCGGACCCGTTCGTGGAGACCGCGCCCGGCGGGTCCCTTCTCACCCCATCGCGTGGGGTGTCTGTCTTGACCTCCGGGCGGGAGGATTCCGCTGCGTGTGTGTGGTGAGCCACGCGCGACGTTGGTTGCTTTCGTGCATCCCCTTGTCACGCTCTCACGGTGCGTGTGAGCGATTGCGGTGGTGCGACCCCCGCTCATAGACAGCCACACGAGCCAACGTTTACTTTTCGAGAAATCGAGTCACCTGAGGGGGGAGGGACGACGTTCCGCTGGGAACGCGACGCCCTCCCTCACTCTTTTGAGGAGGAGTCACATGCGGGAGCAGGGTCTTCTCGCTGGAACGCTCATCGCCTCGGGGAGTGAACGGCTGACGGCGCTCGCGAGGGCGATGGGCTTCGACGAGCCCTCCACCCAGGCGATGCGGTCGCTCTTCCTGACGCTGGCCTCGAGCTGGGGCGAGCTGCCCGTGGGACGTGCTCCGCCCTGGCCCTCGGACGTGTGTGACGACCACTCGCCCTTCGAGCTGTCGGTGGCCATCGACGCCGAGGGGCCGCAGCTGCGCGTGCTGGTGGAGCCCATGGACGCGCCGTTCTCGCTGAGCGCCAACCGCGCCGCGAGCCTGCGTCTGCACGAGGAGCTCGCGCGCACCCACGGCCTGCACCTGGAGCGGCTGCGCGCGCTGGAAGGGCTGTTGATGCCCGAGGACGCGCGGGGCCGGTTCGTCGCCTGGCACTCGGCCGCGTTCAGCCCGGGGCACCCGGTGGACTTCAAGGTGTACTTCAACCTCCTGGCCCATGGCCCGGGACACGCGGCCCGGCTCACGGAGGAGGCCCTGCACCGCATTGGCTTTCACCAGGCCTGGTCCTCGGTGGCCGAGGTGATGGGGCGCCGCGAGGCGGGGGCGGACGAGCCCGTCTACTTCGCGCTCGACCTGTCCCCGCGTGCCGACGCCCGGGCGAAGCTCTACTTCCGCCACCACCGCGCGACCGCGGCGTTCCTCGAGGAGGTGTGCGCACTGGGGCGCCACCACCAGCCGGGAGTCGTCACCGAGTTCTGCCGGCGGATGGCCGGTGGCGGCGAGGGTCCCTATGGCGGCAAGGGTCCGGTGACCTGCTTGAGCTTCTCGGACCCGTCCGATGCGCGGCCCCAGGCCGTGACGGTGTACTTCCCCGTGTCGCACCACGCGCGTGACGACCGGGAGATCCGCCAGCGCATCACCGGCTACCTCCAGAGCCAGGAGCTGGCCACCGGGCCGTACCTGGCGGCGCTGGAGTCCTCGGCCCGCCGTCCGTTGGAGGCGGGGACGGGCATCCACACGTATGCCGCGGTGCGGTGGCAGGGGAAGCCCCGGGTGACGGTCTACTTCTCACCGGAGACCTACGGGATGATGCGGCAGCCGTCGCGCGAGGCGCCCGCGGTGGAGGTGGCACGGCCGGCGACGGAGATCGTCGACCACTTCGAGGCGCACTCGGTGGCGGACCACCCGTTCTTCGCGCGGATGCACCGCGAGCCGGTGCGCCTGGAGGTGCTGGCGCGCCTGCTGGCCAACTTCCGCGTGGGCATCACCCGGGAGTTCCCGCGCCGGCTGGCGTGGCTCACCGCCCGGGCGCCGGACGAGCGCATCCGCAGCGTGCTGGCGAAGCAGCTCAACGACGAGCTGGGCAATGGCGACTTCACGCGTGCCCACCGGGGGCTGTTCGAGCGGATGTTCGAGGTGCTCGCGCCCTGGGCGCCGCCGGAGACGGAGGAGGTGCTCGCGCCGGGCCACGCGCTCGGCGCGGAGCTGGAGCGCTGCTACGTGAGCGCCGAGCCCTACGAGGGGGTGGGCGCGAGCCTGGTGGTCGAGGTGTACGGCAAGCAGGTGGACACGTTCGTCGCGGACCAGTTCCGCCGGCAGAAGGAGATTCCTCCCTCGGCGCTGGAGTGGCTGCACCTGCACGAGACCCTGGAGGTGGAGCACGCCAGCGAGTCCATGGACATCGCGCGGCTCATTCCCACGGGTCCGGCGAGCGAGGCCGCCTGGCGTGGCGCGAGGGCGGTGGCCACCGCGTCGCGTGCCTTCTTCGACGCGCTGTACCGTGCGTGCTACCCATGAGCGCTCCGGACTTCGCCGCGCTGCGCGCCCGCTTTCCGTTGTTCGCCGAGCGCACGTACTTCGCCACGCAGTGCCTCGGCCCCACGCCCTCCGAGATGTACGTGGACCTGCTCGAGTACGCCCGGACGTTGGGGTTGCGCAACCGCTCCCTCCCGGTGTGGATCGAACGCATGGGCGAGTTCTCCCGGCTGCTCGAACGGTTGCTCGCGGCCGAGCCGGGCTCGGTGGCACTCCGGGACAGTGTCACGGCGGCACAGGCGGCCATCGCCTCGGCGGTGACGCCGCGTCCGGAGCGGGACCGCATCCTTTATAGCGCCATCGACTTCCACTCCTCGCGCTACCTGTGGTCCGCGCAGACGCGCCGGGGCTTCTCCGTCGAGGAGCTGCGGCCGGAGGATGGGGTGTTGCTGCGGCCGGAGGAGGTGCTGCGGCACCTGGACGAGCGGGTGGCCATCGTGGCGCTGTCGCTGGTATCGCCGCGTACCGGGGCGCTCCTGGACATCGAGCCGGTGGTGAAGGCGGCGCACGACGCGGGGGCCCTCGTGGTGCTGGACGCGTACCAGGCGGTGGGCGTGGTGCCGGTGGACGTGCGGCGGCTCGGCGCGGACGTCGTGGTGGGGGGCACGCACAAGTGGCTGGGAGGTGGCGGTCTGGGGCTGGCCTTCCTGTACGTGCGGCCCGCGCTGGCCGAGCGGCTCGAGCCGGCCTTCCCGGGGTGGATCGGCCACCGGGAGATGGTGGGGTTCGCGGAGACGTACGAGCCCGCGCCGGGGAGCGCGCGCTTCCAGCAGGGGACGCCCGCCATCGAGCCCATCTACACCGGGCGCGCGGGCCTGCGCTTCGTGCTGGAGACGGGCGTGGAGCGGCTGAGGGAGCGCAGCGTCGTGCTCACCACGCGGATGATGGACCGGGCGCACGACGCGGGGCTCCCGGTGAAGACGCCGCGCGAGCCCGAGCGGCGCGGCGGGATGCTCTGTTTCGACATGGAGGACGGGGCGGCGATCGTCGAGTGGATGGCGGCGCTCGGCATCGACATCGACACCCGGCCGGGGGCGGGAGTCCGTGTCTCGCCCCACCCGTGCAACACGGAGGAGGAGTGCGATCGCGTCATCGACGAGCTCGCACGACTGTCCCGGCGATGAGTGGAGACGCGACGCTCGGCTTTCGAGGCGAGCCGGTGCCGTGCACGCCGGCCACCCTTCAGCTCCTCTCCTGCGCTCCGATATTGGGCTCGGTGCTCGGCGCGGCGCTGGACCTGCGGCTCTTCGACCACCTGGCCGCGGGTCCTCTCGACGCCGAGGCGCTGGCGGCCCGGGCGGGTGTCTCCGGGGTGGGGGCGAGGCGGCTCCTCACGGCGCTCGTGGCGCTCGGGCTCGTCGAGCAGGAGGCGGGCCCGCGCTTCCGCAATGGGCCCCTGGCTGCGGCGGTGCTCACCACGGAGGGGGAGGACTCGCTCGTGCCGTTCCTCCAGCACCAGCGCCGTCACGTGGACTCGCTCTTCGCGCACCTGGGCGAGGCGGTGGCCAGTGGCCGGCCCCAGTTCGAGCGCTGGCCGTTCGTCGACCCCTCACGCCGGGCGGAGGAGGCGTACACGGAGCTGTCCCGGCACCCGGACGAGTACGCGCTCCTCATGAGGGCCATGGACATCGCGAGCCGTGGCGTCGGCCGGCTCATCGCCGAGCAGGTGGACTTCACCGGGATTCACCGGCTGGTGGACCTGGGGGGAGGGGGAGGGCAGGTGGCCCTCGAGCTGGCCCAGGCGGTGCCGCACCTGTCCCTCGAGCTCGTCGACACGCCGCCCGCGCGGGCCTACGCCTCCGAGCGCATCGCGCGCGCCGGGCTCACCGGCCGCATCCGCTGCACGGTGGCGGACCTGCGCGAGGACCTGGCGAGCATCCTGGAGCCGGCCGATGCCCTGCTGCTGTCGGGAGTGATTGGCGACTTCGTGGCGGAGGAGCGCGCGCGCATCCTCTCCCGGGCGGTGTCGCTGCTGCGTCCGGGCGGGCTGCTGCTCGTCAGCGAGACGCTCTTCCATCCCGAGCGGAGGGGGCCGCTGCTGCCCGCGCTCCTGTCGCTGTTCATGCTGCTCAGCACGGGCGGCGACAACTTCACGCCGGAGGAGATGGAGGGAATGCTCCGTGCGGCGGGCCTGTCGGACATCCGCCTCTTCTTCAACGGCGCGCGCGGGCTGAGGGACCTGGCGGTGGGACGCCGTCCGATCCCCGCCTCCGAGGGCTGATGGCGCTCAGTGCTCCGCGAAGGTCCACGCGCCGCGCAGCCTCTCGAGCAGCGAGGTGGCGGCGATGAACGGCCGGGCGGCGTAGCGCGCCACGATTCCCTCGGCCAGCCGCAGCACCCCGCGATTCCAGGGCAGGCGTGACGAGGGTCTCGGTGGAGGGGCACCCTGCGTCGCACCCTTGCTCCGCGGGGGGCGTGGCTCCTCCTCGTCTGGCCCTGAAGCGGTGGACAGGGGCAGCTGCTCCTCGGACATCGGCACATAGCGGGGATTGCTGACGGTGCCCCGCTCCACCTGGACGGGGTAGGCCTCGGCGTGCTCGGTCACCGCGACGATGCGCTGTGACACTCCGCTCCACCGGGTCTCCCGTTCGTCCAGGGGCTTCTGCTCGTCGCGTGCGCGCCGGGCGGACCAGAAGACCTCGGTGAGGTCCTTCGCCTCCGCGTGGAGCGGGGGCGTCCGGGCATGGTGGATGACCACGCCGTCGGCCTCCAACTCGTGGACCTCGTCGAGCCTCACCCGGTGCTCGCGGGTGATGACCACCCGGCGCTCCAGGACGAAACCCTCGTCATCCACGCTGAGCACCCTTCCGAGGGGCTCCCCAGCGCGGCTCTTCACCACCATTCCTGCACGAATCCGTTTGGGCTGGGTCATGGCTGGCTCCGGATGTGGCCTTCACTCCTCGGGGGGGTCGTCCAGGTCGAGCCGCTCCGGCAGGGCATCCACGTGCACCACGTACCCTCCCTTGTCCGGCGAGCCCCGGGCCGCCTCGCTCTCCTCCGGAGTGTGGGGCGCACGCTCCTCGAAGGCATCGCCTTCCAGGTTGCGCTGCCGCTGCTCGCTCGTGCTCCCGTAGCCCTCCCGCAGCTTCCTCGTGCCCGCCATCGCCAGCTCCTCGGTGAAGGTCCAAGCCTCAACGCTTGGGACGGGGGGCCAGGGCCGCAATCCGGGGCCCCTCCCTGGGAGCGCCTCCCTCGCCGTCCCCCGGGCGAGCGGGCGAGTACCCAGGCCCACACGGCCCGTGGTTCAGGGCCCGCGGCCCGAGCGCTCCAGAGGGGTCCGCCGGGGCCCGAGGGCGGCACGTCTGGTGCAGGACCCATCGGGCGCCGGGGGGAGACCCACCCCGCGCTCGACTGTCGACGGAGGCGCGCCCCACTGCTATGCACACCCACACCATGGACGTCCGCCCTTCTCCGCGCCGCGCGCTGCTGATCGCGCTGACGCTGCTGATGACCGCGTGCAAGACGCCCACCGCCACGCGCGGTGGTCCTTCCCACGGCTCTTCCTCCGGCTCCAACCAGGGCCAGAACGACGTTCCCCAGGGGGACCCGTTCCCGACGAAGCCCTCCATCGAGGCGCGCAAGGACGCGCGCGCGGACCAGGCGCTCGCCCAGGCCATCCAGCAGGCGGAGACGGCGCCGCGCAAGCAGGCCGCCGAGTCCTTCCTCGCGGTGCGCAAGGCGTACCCGGAGACGACGGCGGGCCAGGAGGCCCTCTACCGGGCGGGCGTGCTCTTCTACGACTCGCAGGACTACGTCAACGCGCGCAAGAGCTTCAACGAGCTGCTCTTCGAGAACCCGCTCCACCCGCAGGCGCAGGACGCCAAGCGCCGCCTGGGCCGGGCCGCGTTGGAGGTGGGGGCCTACCGCGACGCGTACCAGACGCTCTACAGCCTCGCCGAGCGCGCCGAGGGCGCCGAGCGGACGCAGTTGCTCGAGGACTCGGTGAAGGCCGCCGAGAAGGCGGGCCTGTTCGGGCAGGCGCTGCAGATCGCCGTGGACCTGGCCGGTGACGCGCGGACGCCCGAGGCGCAGCAGGCCGCGGTGGCCCGGGTGCAGCAGCTGGTGGAGGGCCGCGCGGGCTTCATGGACATCGCCCGGGTGATGGAGGGGCTGTCCTCGTCCAACCCCGCCTGGCCGGTGCTGACGTTCAAGCTGGCGCGCGTCTACTACCACCTGCGGGACTGGACGCGCATGGAGGAGACGCTCAACCGCTTCCTGGCGGAGGCGCCCAACCACCCGTTCGCCGGACAGGCCCGCGAGCTGCTCGCGCGCGCCACCCGCCGCGTCGAGGTGCAGCCGAAGACGGTGGGCCTGGTGCTGCCCATGTCCGGCAAGTACAAGGCCGTGGGCGAGGCGGTGCTGCGCGGCGTGAAGCTGGGGCTGGCCGGCAGCGACATCGAGCTGGTCGTCAAGGACACGCAGGGCGACGTGAACACCACCGGCCAGGTGATGGAGCAGCTGGCCTTCGACGAGGGGGCCATCGCCGTGCTGGGCCCCATCACCTCGGATGAGTCCCGCCGCGCCGCGCTGGTGTCCGAGGAGCTGCAGGTGCCGCTCCTCACGCTCACGCGCCAGGAGGACATCACCGACATCGGCGCCTACGTCTTCCGCAACATGCTGACGAACTCGGCGCAGGCGCAGGCCATCGCCGACTTCGCGATGAAGCAGAAGGGCTTCAAGAGCTTCGCGGTGCTCTACCCGAACCTCCCCTACGGCGTGGAGCTGGCCAACGACTTCTGGGACCACGTGGTGGAGAACGGCGGGCAGGTGCGTGGCGCCGAGTCGTACGACCACGACCAGACCACGTTCACCAACGAGGCCAAGAAGCTGGTGGGCCGCTACTACCTGGAGGACCGGCTCGACTACATCGAGGGCGTGCGCGAGGTGCAGCAGCAGACCACCGGCCAGGACGCGTTCCGCAGGCGCAAGGCGATGGAGAAGATGAAGGGCGGCGTGGAGCCCATCATCGACTTCGAGGCCATCTTCATCCCCGACGAGTGGAGGCGGGTGAGCCTGGTGGCCCCCGCGTTGGCGGTGGAGGACATCGTCACCAACGCGTGCGACGCGCGCGACCTGGAGCGCATCCGCAAGACGACGGGCAAGAAGGACCTCAAGACGGTGATGCTGCTGGGCACCAACGCGTGGAGCAGCACCAAGGGCGCCAGCGGCCTGCCCGAGCTCGTCGAGCGCGGCGGCAAGTTCGTCACCTGCTCGGTGTACGTGGATGGCTTCTTCGTGGACTCGCAGCGGCCGGCCACGCAGCGCTTCGTGAAGGCCTACCGCCAGGCCAACGGCAATCAGGACCCGAGCTTGTTCGAGGCCTATGGCTACGACTCGGCGCGCATGGTGAGGCAGATCATCGAGAAGCAGGCGCCCAAGAGCCGCGGTGAGTTCCGCGAGGCGCTGGCCAGCCTGAAGGACTTCGATGGCGCCACGGGCAAGACGGCCTTCGACGAGAAGCGGGAGGCGCGCAAGCCGCTGTTCTTCCTCGCGGTGGACAACAAGGGCGTCACCGAGGTGCCGCCGGAGAAGACGGCCGCGCTGGGGGGCTCGTGAGGACTGTCGTGCCGCGCGCGCTGGCCGTGGTGGGATTGCTGGCGCTGGCGGGCTGTGAGCACGTCGCGCCGGCCCTGGCGCCGGAGCTTGCCTCCCAGCTGGAGTCCAGGGCTGGGGCGTACCTGGCGGGCGAGGTGGTGGGCCTTGAGGACTCCACCGTGCTGGACCGGAAGGACTTCGTCTGGACGCTGGCCTTCTCGCCGGAGTCCTCGCGGGTGGCGTACTCGCACCTGGGTGCTCGCGAGTACCAGCTCGCGCTGTGGACGTTGAAGCCGGTGCTGGCGCCCGTGGTGAACGCGGGCATCAACCCCGCCGAGTTCGACCTGGAGGCGCTGGCCTTCTCTTCGGACGGCACGCTGCTGGCGAGCGCGGGCTGGGACGGCATGGTGCGCCTGTATGACGCGGTCACGGGCGCGCAGAAGGCGAGCCTGCGGACGGAGGAGCCCCTCACCACGGTGGCCTTCCACCCGGCGGGGAGGTACCTCGTGGTGGGCAGTGCCCAGGGGCTCGTCACCGTGCTGCGCGTGGCGGACCTGGGGTTCTCCTCCGAGGCACGGCCCCACCAGGACCGGGTGAGCGCGCTCGCCTTCGCGGCGGACGGGACGCTGTACTCGGGCGGCTGGGACAAGCACATCCGGGTGTTCGACACCCGCGAGGAGTCGCTGCGGAGGGACCAGACGCGGCTGCGCTTCGAGCGGCGTGGAGGCCATTCCGTGGTGGGTGGCACCGTCAACGGGAAGTCCCCGGTGGCCTTCGCGCTGGATGCGCGCACTCCGGCGATCGTCCTGAGCACGCAGGCGGCGGCGGCGGCGGGCATCGACACGGCCTTCCTGCAGGACTCGGTGACGCTGCCCTCGGCGCTCGGCTCGAACCTGGCGCGCGTGGCCCGGGGCCAGCACCTGCGCCTCAAGGGCCTGGAGCTACAGGTGGACGTGGCGGTGTGTGACGCATGCCTGCCGCAGAACGTGGCGGGCGTGCTGGGCGCGCCCTTCTCCGAGCGCGTCGACGTGGCCTTCGACGAGTCCACGGGCGAGGTCGTCCTCACCTTGAAGGCCCCGGCGCAGGGGACGCAGGAGGCGGAGCGGGGGCTGGTGCTCGCGCCGCGGGCCACCTTCACCTACGAGGCACACGTCAACGACGTCACCGTGGACGCGGCGGGCAGGCGTCTGGGCGTGGCCCTCTCGGAGGGCAAGGCCGAGCGCACCCGCACCATCTACGAGCGCGAGAAGAAGGGTGTCGTCGAGCCGTTCTCCGAGCGGAACGCGGCGGCGCTGGTGGACGCGGCCAACGGGCAGGTGCTCCGCAAGTGGACGCGGCACCGGGGCGTGGTGGCCACGGCTGGCATTTCGCCAGATGGGCGCGCGTTGGCGAGCGGCGGCTGGGACAAGCAGCTCTACCTGTGGCGCGAGGGTGCGGAAAACCCGGTGGCGGAGCGGACGTTCGGCTGGTCCGTGCGTCGGGTGCGCTTCAGCCCGGATGGGCAGTGGGTGGGCGTGGCCGCGTGGACGCCGCAGAAGGCCACGGGGAACCAGGAGAGCGAGCCGGCCGCGGCCCTCTTCTCCGTGCGCTACGCCGCTCCCACCGTGGAGTGGCGCTAGTAGTTGAGGTGGATGGCCTCTCGGGGCAGCCCGAGGGTGCGCAGCGCTTCGATGACCTCCTGCACCATGCCGGACTGGCCGCACAGGAAGACCTGGGTGTCCGCCGCCGGCTGCTCGCCCAGGTGGGTCTGCACGTAGCCGGTGAGGCCCTGCCAGCCGCTCGCGCCCGGCTGGCTCACCGTGCGCACCACGCGGATGCCCGCCGCCTCCCAGTGGTGCAGCTCCTTCTCGTAGGCGAAGGCCAGCGGGGTGCGCGCCCCGAAGTAGAGCGTCACCTGCCCGTAGGCGCTCCGCTCCTGGCGGATGCTCTCGATGACGGAGCGGATGGGGGAGATGCCCGAGCCGGTGGCGAAGAGGAGCAGATCCCTCCCGCGCGCCAGGGGGAGGGGAAAGCCACGGCCCTCGGGACGCTTGCTGTTCACCTTCGCCCCGGGCGCCAGCTGGATGAGGGCGTTCGGCAGCGGGCTGCCTCCCTTGAGGAGGAACTCCCAGCGGGTGCTGAAGGGCTCGGGGGGCGAGGCGATGGCGAACATGCTCTCACCCACCTCGGGAAGGGCCAGGCGCACGTACTGCCCCGGGGTGCGGTGGGTACCCACCAGCGGGGTACCTCCGATGTCCAGGACGAGCTCGGTGAGGCCCTCCGCGGCGGGGAGCACGGCCGCCACGGTGGTGGGGTGCCAGTCGTTCATGTCAGGGGGAGATTTAACCCGGACCCGGTCCGGCGTCGCCCTTTGATAACCTGGGGGGCGTGAAGACCCTGCTCTGGTTGGTGCTGTTCCTCATCGGGCTTGCGGGCGTGGCACTGCCGGCCGTGTACCTCCACGCCGCCAGCCAGCTGCCTCAGCTGGAGACGGAGTTCGACCTGGAGAAGCAGCTGCGCAACTCCATCGAGGGCGAGCGCATGAGCCTGCGCGCGGGCACGTTCGACCGCTCGCGCTCCATCGAGTACAAGCGGCCGGACTTCGCGCGCCTGCCCAAGGACCTGGTGGCCCTCTACATCGCGCAGCTCGGGTGCCCCACCTTCTTCCAGACGCCGCGCGAGGACGGCCCGGCCTGGGCCTGGCGTCTCTTCTCCCTGGTCACCTTCGGCTCCGAGCCGCCGGGGGACGGCGCCTGCGAGCGGCTCATCGCCACGCGGCTGGCCATGGCGCTCGGCATCCAGGGCAACCTGGAGCTGATGGTGGCCACCCACCGCCTGCATTCCTTCCTGCAGAAGGATCAGCTCATCGCCTATGACCTGTCCGCCCTCTACTTCGACCGGGGAATCGTCGGGGTGGAGGACGCGGCGTTCAAGGTGTTCGGGCGCGAGCTGGACACGCTCCAGCTGCCGGAGCTGGCCGAGCTGGCGCTCACCCTGCCGCCGCACTCCTTCTACCAGGACGCCGTCTTCTGCCGGAACGCGAGCCTCATCCGGCAGAACCGGGACGTGCTGCTGGACGACCTGGCCGCCTACAAGCTCGTCACGGAGGAGCGGGCGTACAACGCCAGGTCCCAGCCGGTGTTCTGCCAGCGCTGAGGCGGAGGGGCCTGGCGGGGAGCCGGGCCCGCTTCACTTCCGGCGCAGGAACAGCTTCTCCCAGCTGTCCAGCTGTGAGGCCATCTCGCGGCGCTGTTCCGGAGTCCCGGCCACCTCGGCTTTCCTGCGGAGCTTCTCGAGGGTGGTGTGCGCGGCCGGGCTCAGCTTCTGACCATTCCGGGAGACGCCCGTGTCCACCTGACGCTCGAACTGCTCGATGCGGCGGAGGAGCGCGGCCTGGGTGGGGGCGGTGCGGACCTTCGGCGCCTGCGTCTGCGAGTCCGAGGGTTCGTGATGGGCCACGGGCTGCACGGCGTCGTTGGCGGGCTTCTCCGGCTGCGCCACGGCCGTGCCGGTGCCCGCGTCGGGCGCCGTGGCCGGAGTGCCCTGTGGGGCCTGGGCCGTCTCCGAGGGAGGCTTGACCTCCGGTGGAGGCTGGGGCTTCGGGGGAGTGACGGTGACCTGGGGCGGAGGGGTGGGCGCCGGCTCGCGCAGGGCGAACACGATGCCACCGACGGCCGCCAGCGCGAGGGCTCCCAGGCCCACGGGCAGCAAGCGCTTGAACGGGGAGGGGGCCACCGGGGCGCGCACGTCCTCGGCAGGGGGCTCGGGCCGCACCGCCTCGGGAGCCGGGGGCGGGGTGGAGTCCTTCGGGAGCGCGGCTGGCTCCGGGTTCTCCGGGTGCTCCTTGACGGGGTGCTCCGGGACGGTGGGCTTCGCCTGCGGGGCCGGGGCCGGGGCCGGGGGATGCGCCGGGGTGTGGAGGGCCTCGCGCAGCCGCAGGAGCTGGCGGCGCAGCTGCTCGGCGGACCCGGGGCGCGCCTCCGGATCCTTGGTGAGCATCTGGAGGATGAAGGCGTCGAGCGCGGCGGGCAGCTCGGAGACGAACTCCGAGGGCCTCGGGGGCCGCGCGTCCACGTGCTTCATCAGCAGGTCCACCGGGGAGGAGCCGGTGAAGGGCAGCCGGCCGGTGACCATTTCGAAGGCCACCACGCCCAGGGCGTAGAGGTCCGTCATGGGGCCGACGGGCTGGCCACGGGCCTGCTCGGGCGCCATGTACTCCGGGGTGCCCACCACCATGTCCGTGCGCGTCTGCGCGGTGCGGCCGGCGGGCAGGCCCATCTTGGCCAGACCGAAGTCCAGCAGCTTCACGTAGCGCGAGCCGTCCGGCTGCTGCACGAGGAAGATGTTGCTCGGCTTGAGGTCGCGGTGGACGACGCCGGCCCCGTGCGCGGCGCCCAGCGCGCTGAGCACCTCGTCGAGGATGTCGAGCACCTCGGACACGGACAGCCGGCCCTTCTCGGCCAGGTACGCGTCGAGGGCGACGCCCTCGAGGTACTCCATGATGATGTACTGGCGGCCGTCGGGGACCTGGCCGAAGCCGAAGATGTCGACGATGCCGCGGTGACGGATGGCGTTGACGGCGCGGGCCTCGGCGAGCAGACGGGCCACCTGCTCCTCGGCGGCGGCCAGCTCCGGGCGCAGCACCTTGACGGCCACGCGCTTGCCGATGAGGGGCTGGATGCCGTCGTACACCAGGCCCATGCCACCCACGCCGATGCGCTGGCGCAGCTCGTACTCACCCAGCTTCAGTCCGACGAGTGGATCCTGCGCGGAGGGGTCTTCCATGACGTGCACGGTCCTTCCGGGCGAGGTGCGCCGGGAGCTCGCCTGATCGTCGGGGAAGAGCGACGACGTGGAGGGGCCCAGCAGCACGGTTCCGTCGCGTGGGCACACGTCCGTGTCCGCCGGGACGGCGAGACCGCAAGTTTCGCAGGTACGAGGATCAGCCATCGGGGAAGGAGCCCCAGGCTAGCAGACCGGGGGCGGATTCCCACAAGCGAGCGAGCAGGCGGGGTGGATCAGTATGGGCTCATACTCTCAAGTAACAGGCGGCTCTGGACCGTGTCCCGCGGGGTGAAGGTCGAGGTGGCATCACACCAGACACCCACTCCCTACTGGCACTGGTACTGCTCTTCCATGATGCCCGGCGTGCCCGTGGGAGCGGGGCCGTTGCCGGGCATGCCACCGTCGCCGAGGACGAAGACCGTGCGCTCCTGGGTGAAGGACGAGCCGGAGCCGCACCAGATACCCACGGAGGGGCCACCGCCCCCGTTGCCGCCGTGACCGCCGCGGCCTCCCACGCCACCGTTGCCGCCGTTGCCGCCTCTACCTCCGATAGCCTCCGCGTAGGCCGGCGCACCGCTG